>DATHAW010000592.1:0-4142 GCA_035296465.1 Spirosoma sp. | reverse complement strand
ATTTCTCGATTTATGACACCGATGACTCCAAGTCATTGCTACGGAGCATCATCAAAGAAATGGGGCTGGACGATAAGGTGTACCGTGCAAACAGCGTGTTTGGGCGTATCTCGGGAGCCAAAAACCGGCTCATTGGTCCGGACGATTATATCAATAATGCTGTAATTCAGGCCGACGACGAAGCGGCCCGGATGCCCCATATCGGCCGAATTTATAAGCAATATGCGTTGCGGTGTTTTGCGGCAAACGCTATGGACTTCGACGATCTGCTATTTAATACCAACGTCCTGTTCCGCGATCATTTAGACATTCTGAACAAGTATCAGCACAAGTTTCAGCACGTAATGGTCGATGAGTTTCAGGACACCAACGTCTCGCAGTACCTCATCACGCGCAAACTGGCGGCTGTTCACCAGAATATCTGCATTGTGGGCGACGACGCCCAGAGTATCTACGCCTTCCGGGGGGCAAACATCGAAAACATCCTGAATTTCCAGCGTGACTATGGCAAAGAGAATGTCAAGATTGTGAAGCTGGAGCAGAACTACCGCTCGACCAACACCATTGTGCAGGCGGCAAACTCGATCATTGCCCGCAACAAAAATCAGTTGGAGAAGCACGTATTCACGGCTAACGAAGACGGGCCGCTGATCGACATCATTAAGGCATCGTCGGACAACGAAGAGGGTAAACTGGTGGCGTCGTCTATTTTCGAGGCTAAGATGAACGAGTCGCTTGCAAACAACGACTTCGCGATTCTGTACCGAACAAACGCCCAGTCGCGGGCTTTTGAGGAAGCGCTCAGAAAGCTGAGCATTAAGTACCGCATCATTGGTGGTCTGTCATTCTACCAGCGTAAAGAAATAAAGGACCTGATTGCCTACCTGCGTTTTACGGTAAATCAGCAGGATGAGGAAGCATTTAAGCGGATTATTAATTTGCCCAAACGTGGCATCGGCGATACAACTGTTGCTAAGATCAGCGTGATCGCGGCTGAAAAAGAGGATTCCGTATGGGAAATTGTTGCCGATATTGGTAAGCACGTATCGGGGCGCTCCGCGGTTGCCATTGAGGGTTTCGCCGACCTGATCAAGAGTTTCAAATTGCTGCTCGATCAGAAAGATGCCTTCGAGGTAGCCTCACACATTGCCAAGTCGTCGGGCCTGCTGAAAGAACTTTATGAAGACAAGACGGTGGAAGGGCTGGCGCGGTACGAGAACGTGCAGGAGTTGCTGAACGCCATCAAGGAATTTGTCGATAATCCTGATAATGATGATAAGAGTCTCGGTGCGTTTCTGCAATCGGTATCGCTGCTGACGACGGCCGATGAAAAAGAAGACGACGGCGATAACGACCGCGTTACGCTGATGACCATCCACGCAGCCAAGGGGCTGGAGTTCAAGCACGTCAACATCGTAGGGCTGGAGGAGGACCTGTTCCCGAGCCAGATGATGCTCGAAAGCCGCAATGACCTGGAAGAGGAACGGCGTCTGTTCTACGTGGCCATAACCCGCGCCGAAAAACGGCTGACGGTTTCCTACGCCGAAACACGCTATCACTACGGCCGGCTGAAAATGTGCGAACCCAGCCGTTTCCTGTTGGAAATCGACCAGAAATACATGAAAATGTCGAAACACCGCGCGGCTCCCAGTCGCATGGATTTCGACCGACCGGAGCGCGATCGGAGCGAAACCACCTCGACCGGCTCGATGGCCTTTGTGCGGTCGCTGGCGCAGAAAACAGGCCGTTCGCAGGCACCGCAGCCAACCGTTTCGCACACCCCCTCCGCCGACTTTGTGCCTACCAGTACGGCCGAACTCAAGGCAGGTCAGCAGGTTGAACACGCCAAGTTTGGTTTTGGTATGGTGAAAGCGGTCGACGTAAACGGTACGGAGCGCAAAGCCACGATCCTGTTCGAAAAAGCGGGTGAACGGGTATTGCTGCTCAGCTTTGCGAAGCTAAGGGTGGTGGTATAGGTAGGACAGTGTTCCTGTTCCATAAAACATATATCAAGTTCGCACCCGGGCGTAGTCGTCCGTACGCCTTTATTATTAGGTACACTACGTCTGGCTCTGCCATCGTTGTTTCTGTAAGTCTCCCGCTATCCGCGTAACCTCCATGAACGTCCCCGGCACCATTGCTGCCTGTTTGCTGCTACTATCCTCGCTGCTCACGAATGGCCAGTCTAAGCCGGACTCGACTGCACAAGCAAGCCCACCGGCGCGTAATCCCGGCATTGAAAACCTCGGTAATCTGGTCAACTCGGAGTACAACGAAATTAACCCGATGATTTCGCCCGATGGCCGCACGCTGTATTTTGCCCGTATCAGCCACCCCAACAATACGCATGGCGATAAGGGCAGCCAGGATATCTGGTATTCGGATTTCGATGAGGCCAGCAAAAAGTGGGGACCGGCCCGGCGCATGGGACTCCCGCTCAACAAGGACGAGTACAACTGCGCTTATAGTATTACGCCCGATGGCCAGACCATGCTGGTCAAAGGCTCCTATACCAATGGTAACTATGAGACACGTGGCTTTTCGTTGAGTAAAAAAACGGCCAGTGGCTGGTCGCCCCCGCAGAAATTAGATATCCCGAACTATGTGAGCATGAGCAAGGGGCAGTTCGACTGCGGATTTATGTCGGCCGATGGGAAAGTGCTGCTGATGGCCTTCAGTGAGAAGAAAAACAGCAAGGAAGACGATCTCTATGTTAGCTTTCGGCAGAAAGATGGGTCGTGGACAAAGCCAATGGACCTTGGTCCGGAGGTTAATACGAAGTTCACCGAGACGACACCTTTCCTGGCTCCTGATGGTGGTACGTTATATTTTTCGAGTAACCGCGATGGCGGGCTGGGTAGCAACGATATCTATGTTTGCAAGCGCGTCGATAAAACCTGGAAACACTGGACCAAGCCGGTTAACCTAGGTCCAACGGTAAATACCGATGGGTATGACGCTTACTATACCCTGTCGGCCTCGGGGGAGTATGCATACCTGACAACGTTTAAGAACACGCTTGGCAAAGGCGACATTGTGCGTGTTAAACTCACCGACGATCGTCCGGCCGACGAGCCTGGCAGAGTGGGTGGGAGCGGGGAGGTAGCCAGCGCCCCAAGTACCCGACCCGATCCGGTGGCACTTATTAGTGGTAAGGTCATTGATCAGACGACGGGTAAGCCAATCGAAGCAAAAATCATTTACCAAACTCTACCAGATGGAGCCGAAGCGGGCGAGGCTACATCGGACCCAATTACGGGCGAGTATAAGATTGTCTTGCCCTACGGCCAGAAGTACTCAATGCGGGCTATTGCCAAAGACTTCATTGCCGAGGGGGACAATATCGATCTGACTCAAACGAAGGGCTATCAGGAAATTAAGGGTAAAGAGTTGAAGCTGATACCAATTGAAGTTGGTCAGTCCATCCGGCTGAACAACATTTTCTTTGATACGGGCAAGGCTGACCTGCGTCCCGAGTCCGGTCCTGAACTCGATCGTTTGGTGACAACCCTCAACGAAACGCCCAAGATGACGATTGAAGTACGCGGGCATACGGACAATACCGGCTCAAACGAAATAAATGCCAAACTCTCGCAGGACCGCGCCGACTCTGTACGAGAGTACTTCATCAGCAAAGGCATAGAACCCGACCGTATTGCCAGTAAAGGCTTCGGCGAAACAAAGCCAGTAGTCACCAACGACACCGACGAAGGCCGCCAGCAAAATCGGCGCGTGGAGTTTGTGATTGTGAAAAAATAGACCCCACAACACGGCGACAGTAGGCTATGTTTTACTAATCCAGTCCCGGCCGTTTGAACGCCCGCGCCTGAGGGAACAGCCCGTCTATTTCCCGGCGTAGTCGACTGAGTAGGCTCAACATGTCGAGCAGGTCGTCCATTTTTTCGGGATAGTGCTGTAGTACTGTCTGCCAGGCCAGCATTGACTGGTCGATGCTTACCAGCACCAATTTGGATTTGCCGAGGTAATACGTACTCAATAGGCTGTTTTCAGTAGGATCAGTCAACGTACGGAGGACCGACTGAATTTTAACCGGAATAAGGGTTCTGTACCACCGAATTATTTCCCAGGCATCTTTCAGCGCATATAACAGAGGCATAGCGTAATCCTCTGTCTGTAGCCCT
>DATHAW010000591.1:0-9042 GCA_035296465.1 Spirosoma sp. | reverse complement strand
GGCTCTTTTTGTAAAAAACTCGAACAACGTAATGATTGATTCCACCTGCCAAACCTTTATACAAAGCCTACAGGCCAAACTTTGCTTGCCTAACGGTTTACTGATCTATATTGTTTTGCGCGATCCTTTGATTAGAGCGGCAATACCAAGAACGATGACTGCGCCAACAAATGCCGTCAGAATCTGTTCGATCAGGCCACCATCGCGGCCAAAAAGATAGCCGCCAACAAAACCGCCCAGAATACCCAGCAAAATCTGGACGATTAACGAGAACGAAAACCGCTTGAACACGAGGTCAGCCAGAAAACCGGCGACAGCTCCGACGAGAATGGAATACAGGATACCCATGATAATAACTGGTTTGAGTGAAAGATGTATATGAAAACCAGGGACATAACTTGACCTCTTCTGCTTTTGTTTAAGGGCGTATGCCGATGACGGCCAGCATCCGGCCCGTTTGCCCCCCCTCGGCCCGGTACGAGAAGTAATCGTCGTTGTTCAGCACGGTCGAATAAGCCGATACGTCGATGTGCGGTCCCGGAATGCCGAATGCGGTCAGCAAACCCAGGTTAGCGGCTTTCAAATCGGCGCAGGTCTTTTGGTTCTGCGGATCAGTTCGGACAAACACCGGGGCAAACTGCCTTGCTACGTCCTCTCCCACCTCGAAGCTTGTTTCGTCGATGCACGTACCAACGTAGGCGTAACACTGGGTACCCGATGTCCCGAACTGCTGCTGCATAGCCGCCAGCGTCTTTGTCACTATGCCGCCAACGGTTCCCCGCCAGCCGGCGTGAATGGCAGCAACGGCCTGATGTTCAGGATCTAATATCAAAATAGGAACGCAGTCGGCAACCGTTATGCCCACAAGCAGGCCCGGCCGGTTGGTGATCAGTGCATCGTACCCGTCGAACCGCCCGGCTTCGGCAACGGTCAGCACATCGGTGCCATGAATCTGGTGCGACGAAGCAAACCCAAATGAACTGGCCCCGATGTGCTGGAAGAACAACCGGCGGTTTTGGTCGACGTTAGCCGGATTGTCGTCGGTATTAATACCAAGATTTAGTGACGCAAACGGAGCCGGACTAACACCCCCATGCCGTGTACTTTCGGCCGCTAGTAACGTAGCGAATGGCATGAATACCGATGGTGTGCGGTGCGTTGGCCCAGGCTGTTGTGTAAGCATAAAAAGGATGGGTGAGCGATTGTAACCGCGAAATATGATTGATAATTTCAGGAATTAACCAGCGTTCGGCTCGCCATTTTTCAAAAAAGAATTCCATTCCGCCACTCATGGAGAAAATAAACCGTTCCAGTAGTTTGCAATACATAGTACCAATCTTAGCCTATATCTTTGTTTCACCAAGCGCAAGAATGCTGGCAAAAAATTAAACTCAAACAAAAACCAAAAATCATGAAAACGATCGTCAAATCCCTGTTTCTGGCCCTGTCGCTCCTCCTTGTTGTTGTTTCAATGAGCAACGCCAAACCTGGCCGCCCGGCCGTGTCGACTTTCAAAACCGGCATTTACACCTCAGTTAGCGGTAAACTCCACATTGCCCTAGACAAAGTGAGTGGTGGCCCGGTCGATATCCGGCTAAAGAATTCAACGGGCGATCTGCTTTACAACCGTCACCTGGGCAAGAACGAAACTACGCTCCGAACCCGTTTAAACCTGGACAACCTGGACGATGGTGACTACGTACTCGAAATTACGAATGGTATAGAAAAGACCAGCCAGACAATCACAATCAAAACCAAACAACCCCAGTCGTTTCAGCGAATCATTCAAACGGAATCCGTTGCCCACATTAACTAAGGGCCCGCTGCCTGAACTCCCGCCGTGGTCACTTAATCAACAGCCGCACCGATCTGATCGGTGCGGCTGTTTTGGCATTCATGGCTTAATGCTGACAGTCTGCGGTTTACCGAACGTTATGGGTAAAAATTCCGCTCAAAGGCCCCATTGGCTCTATCTGAGGGATTGAAAAAATTCGCCTGAACGCCGATAACAACAGGCCCGATGTGCCAATGCGCGAATCAAGATTATTACAAGCCCAAAGCAGGTAAAATGGGGGACCTCCCCCTTTACCCAACATACCCAACAGGTTACGACTCCCGAGTGAAACCCGTTTAATCAGGACTCCGTCAATGTCCTTGTTGAACTGGGCGCGGCTATTCGGTATCTTTCGCAACTGACAACGATTTTCTTCACAGCCTCATCATTAATAACCCACCCCTTACAACGTCCGTGAATTTTTTTCAGAACACCACAGTCATTATCACCGGGGCTGGGTCTGGCATCGGTCGTCAGCTCACCCTTCAGGCCGCAGCCAATGAAGCGCACGTCATTGCTACCGATGTAAATGAAGCTGGCCTTGCTGAAACCAAGCAGCAGGCATCGGGCAACGTAACGACCTTCCGTCTGGATGTATCGGATGCCGACGCGATCCGCACCTTTGCCGGCCATACCATTCCAACCCTGGGTAACAACCGGTTGATTCTAATCAACAATGCGGGCGTAGCCCTGGGCAGCGGTCCGTTTTCTGAAACGGCACTCACCGATTTTGAGTGGCTGCTCAGCATCAATCTCTGGGGCGTGGTCAGGATGACGAAAGCTTTTTTACCCTATATGATTGCCCAGAAAGGCGGACGGAATGGGGATAGGCCCGGATGCCACATTGTAAATCTGTCCAGCGTATTTGGCCTGGCGGGGGTCATGAACCAGTCGGCCTACTGCACCGCCAAGTTTGGCGTTCGGGGGTTCTCCGATGTGCTCAGGATGGAACTGCTGGAAACAAACATCGGCGTTACGTGTGTGCATCCGGGTGGCATAAAAACCAACATTGCCCAAAACGCCCGCCTTGGCCAGGGCGGCTTTGTAACCGAGTCCATGCACCGGCAGGGGGCCATTAGTTTCGAGAAGGCGGCTAAAACCACGCCCCAGGAAGCGGCCAGACAAATCTGGAACGGTGTCCGCCAAAACAAAGCCCGCGTCCTGATTGGAGCAGACGCCCACCTGATAGAGTGGATAACGCGGGTGTTTCCCACGCGCTACGTCTGGCTGATACGCCAGCAGATTGAAAAGGCATTCGGAACGGAGGGGTGATTTGGCATTCGGGATCGGTTTTGTTTTTTCTCAAGCCTGCATCAACCTTGCTACGTTGGCCCTGCCGCTTTTTTTCTAACTTTCCGCCCCTGATCGCGTTCAACCCTGTAACCGCTTCGCATACCCAATGGCAAAACGCAAAACCGCGCCGGTAGCAGCCGAACCCGCCGAGCAACCGGCTACCGCTGAAAAAATCGGCAATTCGACCGTTGTCGATTCGCCTGCCCCAGCACCCTCCTCAATTTATTCCCGCTTTTCCGACTTCGACGTTCACCTGTTTCGGGCGGGCAAACATCAGAAACTGTACGAAAAATTCGGTTCGCACGTCGTTGAACACAATGGCGTTATTGGTACGTATTTCGCCGTTTGGGCACCCTCGGCCCGCTACGTTGCCGTGATTGGTAATTTTAATGGCTGGGACAAAGGCAGTGCGCCCATGGCCGTGCGCTGGGATTCGTCGGGCATCTGGGAAACCTTTATCCCCCATATTGGCCGGGGCGAAACCTATAAATATTTCATTGTTCACGAAGGCGGGCGCGAACTGGAAAAAGGCGACCCTTATGCCCACTGGTGGGAAGTGCCGCCCAAAACGGCGTCGGTCGTGTGGGATACGTACCACGAATGGCAGGATGGGGAGTGGATGGCCAACCGAAAGGCCAAAAACGCGCTCAATGCGCCCTTTTCGGTCTACGAAATGCACCTGTCGTCGTGGCGACGCGACCCCGGCAACCCCGACCGCGAACTGAGTTACGGGGAAATTGCCGATGCTCTCGTGCCCTATTTGCAGGACATGGGCTTTACGCACGTGGAGTTTATGCCCGTTATGCAGTACCCGTATGCACCGTCATGGGGCTACCAGATCACGGGTTACTTTGCACCGAGCAGCCGGTTTGGCACCCCACAGGAGTTTATGCAGTTAATTGAACGGCTGCACCAGGCGGGCATCGGCGTTTTGCTGGACTGGGTTCCCTCCCACTTCCCCGGCGATGCCCACGGCCTGTACGAATTTGATGGCTCGCACCTCTACGAAAACCCTGACCTGCGCAAGGGATACCACCCCGACTGGAAAAGTTATATTTTTAACTACGGTCGCCCCGAAGTGCGCTCCTTCCTGATCTCCAACGCCTTTTTCTGGCTCGACCGCTGCCATGCCGACGGCCTGCGGGTGGATGCCGTAGCGTCTATGCTTTACCTGGATTATTCACGGAACGAGGGCGAGTGGGAACCCAATGAGTTTGGTGGCCGCGAAAACCTCGATGCCGTATCGCTGTTCAAGGAAATTAACGAAGCCATTTACGCTCAATTCCCCGACACACAGGTCATTGCCGAAGAGTCGACCTCGTTTCCGGGCGTGTCGCGACCGGTGTACGTAGGTGGACTGGGCTTCGGTATGAAGTGGATGATGGGCTGGATGAACGATACCCTGCGGTATTTTGAGCGTGACCCGGCCTTCCGTAAATTTCACCAGGACAACCTGACCTTCAGTACGGTATATGCTTTCACCGAAAACTTCATGCTACCGCTCTCGCACGATGAGGTAGTCTACGGGAAGGAATCGCTGGTTAACAAAATGCCCGGCGACGAATGGCAGCGCTTTGCCAACCTGCGCCTGTTGTTCAGCTATATGTTCACGCATTCGGGCACAAAACTCCTGTTTATGGGTGGCGAGTTCGGGCAGACCTCGGAGTGGAAGTTCGACGCCAGTCTGGATTGGCACCTGCTTGAGTTTGCCCCCCACAAAGGCGTAGCGGCCTGCGTGAAAGCGCTCAACAACCTCTACAAAACCGAACCGGCGATGTATGAGCGGACTTTCACGGCTGACGGCTTTGAGTGGATCGACACATCGGATCGCGAAAACAGTATCGTTACCTACGCCCGCAAAGGCAACCAACCTTCTGATACATTACTAATTGTGCTCAACATGACGCCCGTTCCGCGAGCCGACTACCGCGTTGGTGTGCCGTCGGTGGGTGCCTATCGCGAAATTTTCAATAGCGATGCCCGCGAATTTCACGGCAGTGGCGTCATGAATACTGCCTCTATTCAGAGTGAGGAGGCCAGGTGGCACGGTCGTCCGCAGTCGATCCGGCTCAACATCCCACCCCTGGGCGCAGTCGTCCTTAAAATGGTCAGTTAATATGGGTTTGGGTGTATGCGTGTAGAATAAAACAGACGCGCCCAAAGGTAAACACCCAAACCTTTTTTTCGCCGGCTATCTTTGCCCGCCAAAACAGTTCACTCAAGTTGCATGAAAAAAACTCTTATCGCGTTACTGACTCTATGTTCATTACAGAGCTATGCCCAATCGCCCGTATCGACCCGGCTTAGTAGTGGGTACGAACTGGGCATGGCTTACTCGGTCGATAACTATAATCCATCCCTGGGGTATTATCAGCTTATCAATATAGGTGACCGTAAACTAATTGCTTTAGGCTGGACGGCCCGCCTGGGTGCCTTCTACGGCGACAACATCAATTACTACACGGCTCCGGCCCGCCTGACACGTAACGAAACGGGTTTTGGGGCATTGTCAGCCCCTCTTATTACCAATAATATCGACACGCTGCGCTTCGACCTGGCCACCATGACTTCCGCAAGCCTGGGTGTTCGGCTGCAGGTTAACCTCGGGCGGGTGGAGTTGGGAGCCAGTGCCGATTTGTTCGGGCTGACGCTGGGCCGCCGACGTACCGCCCGCTATCGATCGTCAACGGGTCGGTTTGCAACGGGTGATTCCACCAGCGCTTCGTTTCAGGGTACCAATGCATTTCAGCGCACCCGTCCAAGCTACATGAACCTGAGGCTTTTGGGTGACAACGACCGGGGAACGCTGTCAACGGAAGTGTATGCCCGCTTTCATCTTGGCCAGCGCCTGGCCATCAAAGCTGGATACCAATGGCTTACATCTGAGTATACCGTTCAGAACCGCGACATCATTGCCGACAATAACCGCTTCCGCAACCGGGCAGGCATGGTGTATCTGGGCCTTACGTTTCCCATCTTTTACTGATCAGGGAAAATGGAAACGGCCCGGCACATGAGCACTTGATTACCGCCTACACGTCTACGGGCTTCAAATCGAAGTAAGTCTCAAATATAGCCGCACCTGCCTCATTGGTACGGGTCTGGAACGTATCGAGATATTGATGAAGACCGGCTTTAAAAATATCCTTTGTTTCCGTGAATTCAATGTCGGTACGCAGCTTGCTGAGTGTCCGTTCGGCGGAGTTGGCGAAGCCCTGGGCGATGTTGTTGCCCGATATTTCGTAAAGGGAGAGCTCGGCTTGCCGGATGCAGTGGGCTGCAGCGCGGGGAAACATTTTATCCAGGATAAGAAACTCGACGATACTCGACGGCGTCAGTGACCGGTACTGCTGTCGGTGCATGTTGTAAGCACTGACCGACTTCAGCACGGCCGACCAGATCATCAGATCAAGCGTTGATCCAATGGCATCGACCTCAGGCAGCAACGTGAAATACTTGACGTCCAGGAAACGTGATGTCTTGTCGGCACGCTCCAGAAAACGCCCCAGCCGCCCAAAATGCCATGCCTCATTGCGGGTAATGGTTGCGTCAATAATGCCATAAAACAATTGGGTGCCGTTGCGAATCTCGGCAAAGAAACTTTGGGTCTGGCTTTGCCCCCACTGCTGTTTGGGCGCCGTGTCGCGCACCATAAGGTAAAACTGATTGAGGTGTTCCCACATCTCCTTTGAAATAGCCTCACGGATGGTGCGGGCGTTCTCGCGGGCATTGCTCAAACAGGCTACAATGGAGTTTGGATTGCGCTTATCAAAGGTCATGAACTGAATGACGTTCTCACGCGAGGGTTCTTTGTAATACCGGGAAAACAGTTTGTCGTCGGCCGTAGCAATCAGCAACGGCTCCCACTGCTGATCGACATTGGGGGGCAGGTCGAGGGCAAGGTTGAAATTGACACTCATAAAGCGGGCATAGTTTTCGGCCCGTTCAATGTAGCGATGCATCCAATAAACAGAGTTGGCAACGCGGCTAAGCATAACGTATCGGCGAAAAATTACAGGAGGGGTAGGGACAAAAATAGCCGGTGGTGCTTATTTTACAAGTAATATGAGCGCAGTTGCTCCTTTTTCAATTGTATCGAGTCGCTATTAACCTAATTTTTTCGTTTTTCTGTTCCTATGATGCACAAATTGATTTTATCACTGGCTCTCACTACGCTGCTGACTGCTACCGTCTTTGCCGGTCGTGGCCCGGCCGATCGCGACCCCACCAAATCAAATACTGGCAGTTCCAATCTCGCTAAACCATCGACCAAGTTGTATGAAATTCGCGTTTATTACCCGAATCCAGGGAAATACGACGAAATCGTGGATCGGTTCCGGCAATACACAACCAAGCTTTTTGCCAAACATGGCATGGAGAACATTGGCTACTGGACCCCAACGGATACATCCCGAAAAGCGCTGACGTACATTCTGGCCTATCCAAGCCGCGAGGCCCGCGAAGCTTCCTGGCAGGCGTTCGGCAGTGATCCCGAATGGAAAACCGTTGTGGCCAAAACCGAAGCAAACGGCAAACTGGTTGACCACGTCGATCAGATTTTCATGATGGAATCCGAGTTGTCGCCCACCGTGAAAACTCAGGTTAAACAGCCTGAGCGTACATTTGAGCTGCGCACGTATACGCCCGCACGCGGTAAACTGACCAATCTACTGGCCCGCTTCCGCGACCATACCCTTGCCCTGTTCAACAAACACGGCATGACCAACATCGCCTACTGGCTCACGACCGAAGCTGACGGCAAACAACCCAAACTGATCTACTTGCTGGCCCACCCTTCCGAAGCAGAAGGCAAACAGCATTTCGACAACTTTCGCAAAGACCCCATCTGGGTGAAGGCCAAAGAGGAATCGGAGAAAAACGGCCCATTAACCGAAAAAGTGGAATCGGTATATATGAAGCCCACGGATTATTCCCCAATGCGGTAGCAATTACGTTTGTGGGTGCTGACAACAGCACCCACAAACGTGACTATTGAGTTAATTTCGCGCTTACTCTCCCGGGTGATACACCCGCCTGGCTTGCCGCAGTACCGTTGCCTTATCCAGCGTCATGGGTTTGGTTTTCTGGTTTACGAATAGCTCCATCTGATCGGCATAGTGTGGGCTCTCTGGGTGGTTAGAGGCACCGTAGCAGTTGATCGTTTCAATTTCAGGCAGACCCACTTTCGGAAATTTCACCAGAGCGATATACGACTCACCCTGGCTGCTCTGTACCCGCCCCTTTGTGTACGGCTTTGTATAAATCGACGCCAGCACGTCGGGAATACCCCAGATAGGCATTTCTCTGCCGCCCCGTACGTGTTTCTGGTAGTCGCCCAGTCTGATGTCAGTACGACCAAAGTGTTTTATCAGGTACGTCCGAACATAGCGTAATCCCTCGGCGCAATCCTCACGCGTAAGCGCCTTCGGCGGATTGGTTAGCGTTTGGGCTTTGGCCTTCCAGTACTGATAGAAGATGAGAAACACCGCAGCGCCCTGGCTGTCGG
Source organism: Spirosoma sp. (assembly GCA_035296465.1). Lineage (GTDB taxonomy): Bacteria > Bacteroidota > Bacteroidia > Cytophagales > Spirosomataceae > Spirosoma. Next base: position 409 of record DATHAW010000591.1, on the reverse strand, counting down.
CGGAGGCCTGCCGATTCCACGACTGTGTAGCTTGAACCAGGTCGCTGAGGCCCGAGTAATCGTCAGGTTTAACGGTAAACAGCGCGTTGGCATCGGGACCTGTTACGTAGGACAGTACAGCGGGTAGTTGCAGGTCATATTTAATACGCTTGAAGTCGGCGTAGCTAAGTTTGTTGTAATGGTTCATGAGTTCGCCCAGCCGGATGCTGCGGTTTGTATTGAACAGGTAGCCACCCGGCGGATTAACGTACTGCGGAAAATCGCTCAGGGAACGAAATCTTGTCCATAGCGTTTTCGACGTGTTGCCGGGCAACGTACCGCTCCAGTCGTAAGCCGGGTCGCGGTAAGGAATCTTGCCGTTGCTGACGTAGTAGATCGTGTCTGGGTCGGCATACACAACATTGAAACC
>DATHAW010000590.1:0-7399 GCA_035296465.1 Spirosoma sp. | reverse complement strand
GATCAGCTTCCAGTTATCCTGCATCACGGCTTGCCGGAGTTCTCCCTCGTTGAATTGCCAGAACAAAACCCGGTTCGTTGCGGCAGCCGTAGCGTTACCCCGTAAATGGGCTGCCATAGATAACCCATCGATGCCCACAGGACGCGGGGCGTTGGCCAGCTGGCAGAGCGTGGGCAGCACATCCCAGTTGGCCCAGACCTGGTCACTCAACCGCCCGGCCGGAACCCCTGGCCCCCGCACCAGCAGGGGCACCCGGATACCCCCCTCATACAGGTCACGCTTGATGCCCCGCAGCGGACCGTTGCTGTCGAAAAATACTGGGTCGGCCCCGGCTTCTTTGTGAGGGCCGTTGTCGGATGTAAAAAAGACGTAGGTAGTCTGGTCGAGACCTAATTCAGCGAGGAGAGCTAATAGTTTACCCACATCGCGGTCGAGCCGGGTGAGCATGGCGGCAAAGGTGGCCTTCGGTCTGGTCTGCGACGTATAACGGCTACCGGTTGGCTTCACAAAGGGCGTTTCGGGGGCAAACCGGCTTTGTCCATCAGCGTTTAGAAAGGGAGCGATGTCGGCCGAGGTGGTTGCTAATTCAGCGTGAACTAAGGTAACGGGTAAATACAGAAAAAATGGCTGCTGGCGGTTTTTCCTGACAAACGACACGGCAGCATCCATAATCATGGTGTGCGTATACTGCGTGGTGTCTAACGAGAGTCTCGAAAGCTGCCCCTGCTGTACCTGCCACAGGTGGTCGGTGTGGTAGTTGTGGGCGTGTCGATGATCGAGATAGCCCAGAAACTGATCCCATCCTTTAAGCTGGGGCGCGCCGGTGTTATCTTCCAGACCCAACCCCCACTTACCAAACATACCGGTGACGTAGCCCCGGTTTTTGAGGTGCTGAGCCAGGGTGGTGTCTGTCGGGCGCAGGGGCACTTCGCCATTTCCCCTTACGTAGGCGTGGCCCGTGTGTTTACCCGTCATCAGGGCGCAGCGCGATGGGGCGCAAACGGTACTGCCCGCGTAGAAGCGGGTGAAGCGAGTGCCCTGTCTGGCCAGCCGGTCGAGGTTAGGCGTAGCGACGCGCTGCTGACCATAACAACCCAGATCACCGTAACCCAGGTCATCGGCCATGATGTAGATGATATTAGGCCGGGCAGGCTGCGCGTGAACAACCAGGCCCGTAAGCAGCAGGATCAAAAAGAAAACCCCCTTCATAGTTATCAGAAATCTGATGTTTAAACCAGAAGGCGTTCAGGCGTCTGATTTACCACTGAGAAAGCCCGCAAACAAACCGAAATCTGACCAGACGAAGCTGTTCAGGCAGTGACTATACCGCTTTGCCCCTATAAGCTTTGCATTTTATTTACTCCTGGACTGTTTCAAAGAATCCACTACCTGATTGATTAAGGTCTTGATTGACCCCAGAAGTTTGATTACCGGTTGTTGGGATGCACGTGGAGCCTGCGGTGACGACCTGAATTTACTGGCTTCTACAACCATAGGCTTAGGCCGGTTTTGCCTTAAGTTCTTACTCCCGGGATGGCGGGTTTTCATGGCGTGGCGTAGTAACTAGTTAGAATTTTAAAGGGTATTTAGTTTGTTTTTCACCCCTCCTCCATTTTGTTCTTTTTAGGGCATAATGAGGGAGCAAATCCCTTTTTTCGGGTGCTCTCTATCGGTGTGTGAAGGAACGTTTTTCTCCATCGTTCACCTTTATTTACTGGACCGCTACTAAACGAGAAGCCGCCGTTGGTTTTGGCGTGCTGATCTTAATCTCCCTAACGACAACGTCAAGGCCATTAGATACTTTCAGCCGTTAATCACCATCGTTTAAATCGGCTATATCCAAACTGAGCCGCACGGTTGTCTCTAATGGACTCATCGTTTGCTCATAATAAACCTTGCTTTGAGCGTCTAATAACTGAATAGTAACCTGACCACCTACTTGCTTATCCACATTAACCCGCAACTTTGTTCCCGCTGCGGCTAAATAAGCACCTGCCTGATAATGAGCCAATTTGGTGGGACGGCTCCTATGGGTTTGCTGAGGGAGTGGCTCCGTAAAGGCACTGAAACTAAACGCTGAAAACAAAATCAGGGGCATGGCAAATGGTTTCATAATAGCGAAGAGGTAAGGCAGAAAGAAAATTAGTTGAAGCGTTTGTTTGATTAAAGACAGGCACGAAACGTATAGTCACCGTTTAGTTTTATGAATGGCTTTTTTTCTATTTAAATGGAAATGGCCAGACAATTGTAAATCGGAAATACATTGTACAGGCTGGTTACGATCTTACTGGGCATACAGGTTTGATACGTAATGATTTTACCGATTACCATAATCTTACTCACGGCTTCGTACAGGGTGGCTTTATCATGTCCCGTGAGTATGGCAAAGTATTTGCTGACACGCTATAACAAACCGACTTCAAACGGTTCACCATTGCCTGGTTTGGAAAAATAGTCGAATCTAATATGCTCACGGGCTGGCTAACAGACACCCGTAGCAGCCTGGCTGACTTACCAGTTTCTGGAAATGCCGGCCGGAAGGAGAGCGGAACGTAGCGTAGTTATTCCACCCGTCCATGTAAAAGCCTGAAACGCTAAATAAACCATAAACAACTACGCAGGCAGGTAAACAATCAAAGGTATTTAAGCCATCATGGCTGCTTTAAACATCCCGTATGGCGATGGCGGCCCATTACCTAACAGCTTAGGGGCTGCTGCAAGCCCTTGCTGCCTATTGATGCTTTTTACATGTTAATTGAAAAGACAACACCATGGAAACCTTAATAGCAGACTGGGAAGACGAGGTCAGGCAAAGCGGCCTGGTTATTTTACCTGATGGAGATGCCTATCTGCCGGGGCATGGCATTTTGGTGTCGGATGTGGTGCAGAAGCTGGCCTATGGCTTAGGAGAGCAGGTACTCCTGCAAACGTACCCCGCCCTAACCGATAGGGATCTGCGAGTTTGCAGTTTATTCTGTTTCTTACGGGCGATTCATAAAATTTAACAGCAGGCAACATACGTAGAGGTCTGCATTGGGTGAAGAAGCGCTGTTTTAGTGGCCCTTACCCGCTCAGGCGTATGAATTGTTATAACCATCTATGGCTGCCCAACAACTTCAAACGGACTATCCCTCCATCGTTAACTTTTAAGGAGAGTTATATTTTAGTAGTTACCAGTGTTTTTGCACACTTACCTGACAACCGATAGCCTTTGTATATAGATTGCCCTCATCGAGGCCTATTCGCGTTATTAAGAACGTATGCGGCCAACGTGACAGGGGCGTGCGGACGGATAGTAGGGAAGAGAATTGTCGCCGTACAGGATCATAAGGCTGCTGAAACCGACCATAATTGAGGCTATAGGATAAGCGCATAGTCCACTCAAACTGGCTGAATATTAAGCCCTGCGCCCCAACATACCAGACGCTCACCCGATTATTGGGAAAGTACCCGCCACCCTGTTGTTGAACATCGGGTAGGTAGTCACTTGCCGGAGCAATAAAGGGCGTTCCAATAGCCCGGCCCTTGTAGGTCCACCCCTCCTTATACTGTGAATGATTAAAATAATTATCCTGTCCCTGATAAGAAGAGTTTGTCACGTAAAAGGTGGACCCGCTCTGGTCGAGCGTAGTCAGGTGCTCCAGGGTTACGTGCCGTAACTGAAACCTGGACGATCGTTCCTGTTTTTGTAAACTTGCCCAGCGGAGTCCCCATAGCCCATCAGGAAAGTTGATGCCCAGCAAACTGGATACGTCTTCGTAGGGATGCTGGTGGTAGAACATCCAGCCACTTTTAGGGGTAGTCACTTCCAGGCCAACGTCATAGCTACCCAGATGATTGCCGATGCCATAGCTGTCGTTGGCCGTATATCCCCGGTTAGACCAGTCGTCGGGCACAGTCCCGGTTACCACATAAACAAAATCCCGTAGTGAAGAAGGCAATCTTCCGTCAACCGCAAAGGAGGGTGCCCCTTTCAGATACTCTGCCTGTCCACCCCACTGCACCTGATGGTTTATTCCGGCATGTAATTTTATCAGGGAAGCCGCTTTACCCAGTCGCAGGTATAGATTGCTCTGATGCAGGTAAGCTCCCTTAATATACGGCGCACTGTACCAGCCATGAGCAAAGCCAGCGTTTATGGCAACGAACCGCCCCGTAAATGGCACAAATGCATACCCTTTTGTGCCGAGTTGAATTTTAGGAATTGGCAGCGCATTGCCCGAGCCAATAAGAAAACCCGAAGACATCGTCGTATCGCCCAGGCCAATTACCTGCTGCCGACGGCCACCAAACAGTTCGATCTTTCCGTAACGTATGCTCACAAACGCTTCGGGCAACACCAGCCGGTTGCTGGCCCCCAGGTTTAAAGCCGTGTGTAGGCCAATCCCCCACTTAAACCGGTTCAAGCCGGAATTAGAGCTAAAAAGCCCGAATTCCTTACGAATGCGGGCCTGAAAGACCGCTGCCGGCGCGGCCAGGGGAATTGCACCAAACTGATTAGCCCGCAACCAAAAGGGTGTTTCGGCAGTGGACGAAACTATGCCACCGGCTTCAACCGCTATTAATTGCTGTGTGGTATCAATTTGCGCCAACACGGGTTTTAAGCTAATCAGTATAGCTATTCCTGTGAGTAGAAACAAAGTCCGTAACGATTTACCCATAATTACCTGTTCTATGCGCTATTGCGTGTAACTCATTTCTTTTCAGAAAGAAGTTATTTTTAGTAGAAAAATATTCACCATGAGTAATAGAAAACTCATCCCCCTCCTAATTTTGGGAATATGCGTGTAAAGATGGGCAGCGGTTCACAAAGTTGAGCTTTTCTGAAATTTCCGTATCCCTCCCCTGTTCATTTTGCATGACTAAGCAGTTTAGTTTAGGGTTATCCACTGAGATTACTGTTGCGTTTAATACGCTTACCATAACACCCCTATCAACAACTTTCTCTTTCAGCTTAATCTTCCCTACATGCTCCATCTATCCGAAAGCACCAGCAAAAGCTAAGATAAACAATGTAAAGGCTACAAGCATTACAGCTACAATGATAATAGCGGCTCGGGCTAATCCTTTACCTGAAAATCGGTCGGGCTCCTGATTTATTTTTTTAATAGCAATTCCACCCGTAACCACAGCTGCCAGAAAACTTAACAACACAAGAAGGCCAGTTGCCTGACTGAGGACAAAAGTAAAGGCTAAGCCCGCTAAACTAGATAAAAAACTAAACCAGGCTAGTTTATGAATTGGTGGCTTATCTGCTGAGGGGCTCTCTCCTTTTTCAATGATCGCTCGTGGCAGTCTTGTAACCCGTACTCTTTGTCTGATAGGGCTCATTGCCTTATCGACAGTTGTTGACTTTGCTCTGGCAGCCACAGGTATTGTTTGGCTATGTGCGTTCGCAGCCAAGTCTTCAGCCTGAGGGGCTAATACAATAAAAGCTACACTATCTGCCAGCGTTCCTTCTTGGTATAAAATTACCTTGGGTCGATGGGTTGATACGGTAGTGTGCTCCATCTGCCCTTTCTGAACGTATCTGGAGCTACTACCAGAGCGAGTGAAGAAAAATCGGTGTTTTGGTACGCAGCTAAGGCACAGCAGCCATATTGCCATACAACTTACCACTCTGACCAGGTACCCTGGCGCTTGAAGAATGGATAGTAGTGAGGATGTTTTTCTTGCCGCTTTGGTGTTTATATTTTCTTTAAGGCTGGTTACCCGGTCGACCAACGGGTTGATCTGATTGTAAAAATTCATGATTGAAAGGATGATAGATGTGGATAATCATACATAAAGAAACGCTCACTTTTTGAAGCTATTACAGCTATATCCCTGATAAGCACCCCATGAAAACAAGTTGAATCCTTGGGTTAAAACGGGTTTAATCTTACCTCATGTGCTTTTAAGGTTAGCTGGTATAGGATCGTACCTTGTGCTCCCCTGATACTACCTTGTCATTAACCCCATAAGGGAACAAACTGTAACGGCAATAATTACCCCGCTAATCATTACTTCAGCCTGCAATCAAGTACAAAAAGTCAGGATCCCAAGCAACACCCAAATTTGTTTTGGTAAGTTTTCCGCAAAAACCAAAAACCCTTACAATGTGCTTATTTACAGGCACTTGTAAGGGTTCGTTGTACCGGGTGCCGGACTCGAACCGGCATGTCCTTGCGAACAATGGTGTTTGAGACCATCGCGTCTACCGGTTCCGCCAACCCGGCGTTGAAAACGGTACGTTGTGTCAAACGTGGGGGCAAAAGTAGAATTCTGGTGCGAGTTATGCAAATGCAGCGAACGACTATTCAAACCCACTTATGTTTGTAGTACGAATCGGCGGTTTCGTTAACCAACCCATTGGCATTATCAAGTCCCTTCCATAAGTTTACCGTTTACCGCCCCGATTCAGCTTATGCTGGGATTGAGCATCATGATGCCTATGCTGGACAAAACACCTTTATGCATCCTATGGCTGGTTCCAGTTCCTTTATAATTACCTATCTTTTTAGCCGGTGCATCGATTCCGTTTCTCTGCTAACTAAGTATGACCGAACATCACCTCACCGTACAGCGCACGGCCCGCTACTACACAATTGGCCAACTGACCGAAAACACAACCCACATCTGGTTCTGTCTGCACGGCTTTGGGCAGTTGGCGTCTTACTTCAGCCGGAAATTTACGGGCTTAGACGATGGCAAAACGCTCGTTGTTATTCCGGAAGGTCTGTCGCGGCTTTACCTTAATGGTCAATACGAGCGGGTTGGCGCGTCGTGGCTCACGCGCGAGGCCAAACAGCAGGAGATCAATGATTTTGTTGGGTATCTCAACGCCCTATACGACACCGTTCTGAATGGACGTAATGCCGCCGATTTTCATATCACGCTGCTTGGCTTTTCGCAGGGGGCCGCTACGGCCTGCCGGTGGCTGAATGCCGGCCAAAGGAATGCCAACCGACTGATTTTATGGGCCGGTTTTTTCAGTAATGGCATCTTAGACCTCATAGACCCGCAAAAACTGGCGACGGTCGATGTGCACTACGTATACGGCAGGCAGGACGAGTTTTTCACCCTGATTGGCGACTTGGACGCTTACAAAGCCCGGCTTCTCACTGACATACCGAACCTCAGAATCACCACCTATGAGGGTGGGCACCGGGTAGAGCCGGCAGTGTTGAAGCAATTAATACTTCAGGGGTAACCGGTTACGAAGCCGCTCCAAGAAAGTAGGTTTCCGGTAATTGTCAACGACAGTTACTTCACCAAGCGCCGTTGTATCTTCCTGTAAGGTGATAGATAGTGGCGCGTTCTGCCCAGACGCGATGGCTATTTCCTGCGTTTTGTATCCGATCCAGCTATGATCAGCGTAAGCGGATTGTCCCTACGTTCGGCCGGCACTGTTAGCTGG
>DATHAW010000589.1:0-4374 GCA_035296465.1 Spirosoma sp. | reverse complement strand
TCCCACCCGAAGACCCTCTGGTAGGCGTAAAGCGGCAAATAGACGTAACGTATGAATTGAAAAAAGCCTTTCCTGAACTCGTAATCATTGGGTCCGGGTATTCGTATTTGCAGGAATGGCTGCCCAACGTTGCCCAATACGTACTACGTAGCGGCATGGCCGATAGCGTGGGATTTGGCCGTATGGTGTTGTCATATCCGACTATGCCCGCTGATATGGCAGCCGGTCGGTCACTTACCCGTAACCTGATTTGCCGAACGTTTTCCGATTGCACAACGGCTCCCCGAAATGGCTTGGTATCGGGCTGTTACCCACTCGATCCGCAGTACAAAAAACTCCCTGAAGCCGAGGAGTTGAAAGCCATTAAAGAAACGCTGTGAAAGAAACCGAACGTCCACTCTCACGTACTGGTCCATCAGATGGCCATCCGGTTGCCTTCATTACTGGGAGTAGCCGGGGTATTGGTCTGGGCATTGCCGAACACCTCGCCAAAAAAGGGTTCGATCTGGCCATCAACGGAGTCCGCGATGAGTCGTCAGTTGCAGAGGTAATTGCTCAGTTACGCACGTCAGGAACCGACGTCATCTATTGCCAGGGAACCATTGCCGACGCCGAAGCACGGGCGGCCATGTTAGCTAAAATTAAGGCTCATTTTGGGCAGTTGAATCTATTAGTTAATAATGCGGGGATAGCACCCAGCGTCCGCGCCGACATTCTGGAGGCCTCTGAAGAAAGTTTCGATCAACTGTTGAGTATTAACCTGAAAGGAACGTACTTTTTAACCCAGGCTGCGGCCAACTGGATGATCCAGCAAAAATCTGCGGACGATGATTTTCAGGGAAGTATCATAACCATTTCGTCGGTCTCGGCTACAGTAGCGTCAGTTAATCGGGGAGATTACTGCATCTCGAAAGCTGGCTTGAGCATGGCGACGCAGTTATTTGCCGCGCGGCTTGGGGAGTTTGGAATTTCTGTTTATGAGGTGCGTCCGGGTATAATCAAAACCGATATGACGGCGGGTGTATCGGCCAAATACGATAAACTCATCGCCGATGGGTTGACAGTACAGCCGCGCTGGGGCATGCCCGACGATGTGGGGCGGGCCGTAGCGGCCATTGCCGAGGGAGGCTTTCCATACTCGACCGGGCAGGTATTTATGATTGATGGGGGCATGACTCTCGCACGCCTTTAGCTACGAATTAAACCGTTGCTTAATTAAGTTTCCTATTCCTTATAACATGTATAACCCCTTTACCTGATTATGGAAAAGAGCCCTTTTTCCCGACGCAAATTTCTCCAGACGGCTGCCCTCGGTACGGCTGCTTTAGGATTACCAACGTTTATTCCGAGCCGTGCGTTTGGTGCCAACGACCGGCTTCGCGTAGCGGTTATCGGCCTTAATGGCCGGGGAAAAGATCACATTTCTGGCTTCTCAAAATTAGAGAACGTAGAAGTAGCAACGCTCTGCGATGTGGATGATGTAGTGCTTCAAAAAACGGCTTCCGATTTTGAGACAAAGTCTAAACGGAAGGTAAAAACGGAGTCCGATTTGCGCAAAGTCTATGAGGACAAAGACATAGATGCCGTGAGCATTGCCACCCCCAACCATTGGCATGCCCTAGCGGCTATATGGGCCTGCCAGGCTGGCAAAGACGTGTACGTTGAGAAGCCCGGCTGCCACAACCTGTATGAAGGACGCAAACTGGTCGAAGCCGCCAATAAATACGGGCGAATTGTGCAGCACGGTGTACAACTCAGGAGTTCGGTAGCCATTCAGGAAGCGATTCAGCACCTTCGCGATGGGCTCATCGGCAAAGTATATATGGCCCGCGGAACCGTCTATAAATGGCGTGCCGACATTGGCAATCAGGGCAACTCACCCGTTCCACAGGGACTAAATTGGGATTTGTGGCAGGGGCCTGCCCAGGCACGTGAGTTCAGCAAAAACTATGTTCACTATAACTGGCACTGGTTCTGGGACTACGGCAATGGCGACATTGGCAATCAGGGTATCCACGAAACCGACCTCTGCATGTGGGGACTGGATGTGGGCCTGCCCGAAGTGATTACCTCGGCGGGTGGCAAGTTTTTGTGGAATGATTGCAAAGAAACGCCCGAAGTGCTGACCTCGACCTACCACTATCCCAAGCAGGGTAAGATCATCGAATTTGAGGTACGTCCCTGGATGACTAACAAAGAAGATGGCGTAGAAGTAGGGAATATGTTTTACGGCGACAAGGGCTACATGGTCATTAATGGCTACTCAGACTACAAAACGTATCTGGGCCGTAACCGTGAACCCGGTCCTGCCCGAAATGCCGGTGGCGATCACTACAAAAACTTCGCCGATGCCGCGCGGGCCAGAGATAAGAAGATGCTGAACGGCCCCGTTGAAACGGCGCATTTAGCATCTTCGCTGGCGCACCTGGGCAACATTGCGTACCGGCTGGGCCGCACTCTCAACTTTGATCCGCAGAAAGAAGTTTTTGTTGGCGATAAACAAGCCAATGCCATGCTTTCACGCAAATACAGAGCGCCTTACCTTATTCCTACTACTGTTTAATTCGACTGCACCCCTCCCTTTTACGGGAGGGGTTTTATATGTCCCATTCAATGGTTAGCACCCCAACAAAATCTACGGTTCAGTATCTACTTCAGCTTCCTGTTTTAGTTGCCGCCCTTGGCTATTTCGTGGATATGTACGACTTGTTTCTGTTTAGCGTCGTTCGGGTGCCGAGCCTGAAAGCGTTGGGCGTAACGGGCGAACAACTGTTACCCGAAGGCGTATTTTTGCTCAATATGCAGTTGGCCGGATTGCTGATCGGGGGTGTTTTGTGGGGTGTATTAGGTGATAAACGAGGTCGATTGTCAGTGTTGTTTGGCTCTATCCTGTTGTATTCGCTGGCCAACATCGCCAACGGTATGGTCACTAACTTAACTCAATACGCCGTCCTGCGCTTTATTGCGGGCATTGGGCTGGCAGGCGAGTTAGGAGCGGGCATTACGTTAGTGGCTGAGATCCTGCCTCAGAGGCTGCGCAGCTACGGCTCCATATTGGTGGCTACAATGGGTGTTTTGGGTGCTATTCTGGCTTACTTCGTTGCCGATTTGTTTGCCTGGCGCATGTCTTATTACGTTGGTGGTGGCTTAGGACTTTTGTTGCTTGTGCTGCGTTTTAATGTGTTTGAATCGGGACTGTTTCAACACCTCAAGGCGAAACATGTTGAGCGTGGTAACTTCTTAAGTCTGCTAACGAATCCCGAACGACTTAAAAAGTATGCGTTGGCTATTGTCATGGGTATACCGCTTTGGTTTGTTGTGGGTATCCTGATTACGTTTTCGCCGGAGTTTGGTCTTCATGCCGGACTTGCTGAACCAATAATTGCGGGTAAAGCGGTGATGTTCGCCTTTGCCGGCCAATCCATCGGCGACATTGCGAGCGGCCTGTTGAGCCAGCAACTGCAAAGTCGTAAAAAGGCCATTCGGATTTTTATGATCCTGTCGTTTTTGATGATGCTGGTTTACCTGCTGGCGCCCGTTCGCCAAACGGGTCAGTTTTATCTTCTCTGTGCCTGTCTGGGGTTTTGTAATGGCTATTGGACGCTTTTCATCGTCCTGGCTGCTGAACTTTTCGGCACGAACCTGCGCGCTACGGTGGCTACGTCCGTTCCTAATTTTGTGCGTGGGGCTACCGTGCCGTTAACTTGGCTTTTTGTTCTGCTTAAACCGTCGCTGGGCCTAACGTATGGCCCGCTGCTCATTGGTGGTGTTATCGTGTTATGCTCTCTAGTGGCACTGCACTTTTTAGAAGAAACATTTAACAAAGACCTAGATTACGTGGAGGTATAGAAACAAGGGCTAAATCACCGTCTTTATCATTTCTGGATGACATAATGTCTTAAGTAGGGTAATTAATTTGATTGATTGCGTCATAATGTCTGCATTTTGCTTATAAAAGCCATTGGTACACGATTTGATTAAGAGGTATTGTATTCAACAATGAACAACCCTCGAAATCGAATAAACCAACATGGCAACGCTAGTTCACTATAATCGTATTCCTGCTTTTGTCCGTCCATTTTCTGGTTCCCGCCCTCAGGGCCGTCCGGCTGCAAAAACCAACGTACCGGCGGTAAATGTAAGGGAAACCGAAACCGCAATCGAACTGGAACTGGCAGCTCCGGGTCTGAAAAAAGACTTGCTGAAGCTTACCGTTGAAGCCAATACGCTAACGATTGCTTACCAACCTGAAACGAAGGATAGCCAAACAACAGAAACGTTTACTCGTCAAGAGTTCGGCGTTAACGCTTTTGAGCGTAGTTTCCGGTTACCCAAGCACGTAAACGTTGAGCAAATTACGGCGTCTTATACAGA
>DATHAW010000588.1:0-9438 GCA_035296465.1 Spirosoma sp. | reverse complement strand
GAAGCACTTATTCAGTGGGCAACAGCCGAAACACCGCCCTTGTCTCCTTATCTGAACCTTATCCGGATCCTGTTCCCGGTTATTACGCTGGGGATTTTTGTGGCTTGGCTTCTGGGATACCTACCGGGAATGGCCGTTATTTTGGCCCTGGCTGTACACGGTTTTGTACTGAGCCGAACTGCCACCCGAGCCAAAGTAGCCAGTGATCAGACGCACGAAATTTCAGTTGCCCTGCGGGCATTTGAGAGCATGTTTCGTCACGTTGAGGGGTTGTCGGGAGATTCTGTTAGGTTGCAGGCCATCCGGCAGGTGCTAATGGCTGAGGGTCGCTCAGTATCGGCGGCAATTGGTAAGTTAGCCCAGCTAACCGCAGGGTTGAACTACCGCCGTAACCCTTACTTCTCTCTGATCATTGGCGTTGCTACGTTGTGGGACATACAGTACCTGTTTGGACTGGAGCGTTGGAAAAAACAGCATGGTTCCGGCATCGCCTTGTGGCTTGATGCCTTGGGTAAACTGGAAGCGCTGAACAGCCTGGCTGGTTTTGCTTACGCACACCCGGCCTATGCAACGCCTGACGTAACGAACGAACGGCTAATCCTTGATCTCACCAAAGCGTCTCACCCGCTGTTGCCGCCGGACCGTAGCGTACCGAACTCGCTGTCGATGAGTGGTCCCGGCCAGACAGTGCTCATTACGGGATCTAACATGTCTGGTAAAAGTACCTTTCTTCGTACCGTGGGAGCTAATGTTGTGCTGGCCCTGGCCGGGGCCGTTGTGAGCGCAGACCGGTTCCGGTGTTCTGGGGTACAGGTATTTACGAGTATGCGGACACAGGACTCACTCGAAGAAAGTACGTCGTCGTTTTACGCTGAACTTAAACGCCTGCAAACCCTCATTAACCTCTCAAAACGGCTAAATACCGCTTCTCTGGAAAGTCCCAGCCAGTCCGCCGGTGCGGAGGAACCCCTGCCGGTGCTGTATTTCCTGGATGAAATTCTAAAGGGCACCAATTCCCTGGATCGGCATCGGGGTGCAGAAGCCCTGATTCGGCAGTTGCACCAAACCTCGGCGTCGGGGTTCGTCTCGACACATGATCTGGAACTAGGCCAACTTACCGATGCGGGCGATTTTGTGCGTAATTTTCACTTTCAGTCTGACCTCAACGACGGCCAGCTGGTGTTTGACTATAAACTGCGCAAGGGCATCTGCGAAAGCTTCAATGCCAGCCAGTTAATGCGTGCAATTGGTATTGATATGGACAGGGTTTGAGGTACACTCATTTACCCATAACGATAGGACAATTAGTGCGTTGTTCAGGCGAAACCAATCAGAAGAATAACCAGCGCCACCGCAATTTGGGTCCGAGTTGCAGCGTCGGTGCCGGGATCTTGACGTATTTCAGCAAACCAACCAGCGCTTTCGCTGTAGCGCTACGGGGCCTGAGCAGCTTCACCAGGTTTATGTCTGGTGCAATGTACCACTCGTGTCGCCCGCCCAGACCATCGCGCCTGATGCTCCAAGTTTCGGCTTCAAGGCCCATCCCAATCGATACCTGGAGCCAGTTGGGCCAGGCCTGTTTCCATCGGGCATTGCCGAATCGCTCGGGCGAAAATGAAAACCAGTACGTTTGGTTAATGTAGTCGTCGATAGAGACACGCTGCCGAGGAATGCCCCGTTCCGTGAAGTACTTCGGCGTCCGCTGCCAATAGCTGACTTTCCATTGAGCATCGCGCAGAAAACCGGATCGGCGCTGTGCCATTGGCCAGAACCCACCAACCGTTCCAGCCGCTACGTCGCGCCAGCTGAACCCGTAGGTGGGGGAGTAGGCATCCTTGAGTTCGATGCCAACTTCGACAAAAGCCGCAGAACCAAGCGCCAGCCACTCGGCCTTTCGCTCTGTTACACCGGCCCAGCGAAAGGCATTGTAGTAGGCCTCTGAGATGAACACGCCACCGGCCAGGTGCGCTACTTTATCCAAACCACTCGCATACGTCAGGTCGCGCCCCTCGTCGAAATGAAACGGTACCCCGCGGCCATTCCACCAGGTTTTCTCCAGATACACGTAGGTAGATCCCAGGGTCAGCAGTGAAGATGCCGCTACGGTCCACAAACGGGCGGGTTTTACTCTGGCGTGTAGCTGCGTACTGTCGGTAGCAGGGCGGGTCGTTACGTTATCCAGATTAACCGGCAGTGAGTCGATCGACACAGCACTACGCAGCAACCCCAGCAGCAGGAGCGTTTTCAAGAAGAGAATCTGTTGATTAATACAATGCGGCCAACTGAGAGACTTTATTGCAAACTGGCTGAGTTAAAGTGAGCCGCGCTAAAACAGCGTTACGTAGTGACAAAAATAGGCTTTTTAACTCGTCTAAATCTAAAACAACCCAGCAGTTCGCTTGTTAAAATCGCGCGCAGTTGTATCTTTGCTAACGCTAAAATAGTATGCTTGCATACTATTTTAGCGCAGTTGTAATTGATGGCTGGTGTACATGTAGGGGCGCAAAAAAGGCCCTCTCAGGAAAGAAGGCCTTAAGTAGGGTGGTGATGGACGGAATCGAACCGCCGACACAAGGATTTTCAGTCCTTTGCTCTACCAACTGAGCTACATCACCGCTACGGTCGGTCGCCGAAGCAAGACCGTCGAAACGTGGTGCAAAAGTAGAATTACTTTGGCCGTCTTACAACTGCCGGTCAAGAAAAAATTTAATGCCTCTGTCAACGGGCGCATCAGTTGGTTGATAATCAGTAAGAATAATCCGTAACGTGATGGAAATCATACAGCAAATTTTATTCATTGTTGCGTTGGCCTTTACGGCCTGGTTCTTAACCAAACGCATTGGGCTTATTAGTCGCGCCATAAACCTCGGCCGTCCCGAAGACCGCACGGATAATGCCGGTGAACGGATGAAGACGATGCTCCTGGTGGCTTTTGGTCAGAAGAAAATGTTCACCAACGTGCTGGTCGGTGTGATGCACTTCGTGATTTATGCCGGTTTTATCATCATAAATCTGGAAATTCTGGAGATTATTCTGGATGGTGTATTAGGAACGCACCGGCTTTTTGCACCCTATATACCAGCAGTTTATCCGGTTCTGATTGGTGTATTTGAGGTGCTGGCTTTTGGCGTACTGGCCGTTTGCGTCGTGTTTCTGACGCGTCGTTTTGTGACGAAGGTCGATCGCCTGCAAGCCGGGCGACACCGCGAACTTCTTGGCTGGTCCATCCCTGATGCTACCATTATCCTGACGGCCGAGATTGTGCTTATGCTTGCTTTTCTGACCTGGAATGCATCGGATAGTGTGTTACGGGATCGGGGTGTAGGTCACTACAATGAGTTGCAGGGTGTGGTGCCCGATTTTGTCATCAGCCAGTATCTTAAGCCGCTGTTTGGTGGCTTCAGCGACGCCGGTCTTGTTGCTTACGAACGTGCTTCCTGGTGGCTTCACATCCTGGGTATACTCGCCTTTGCTGTGTACGTTACATATTCCAAGCACCTGCATATTGCACTCGGCTTCCCGAATGTGTATTTCTCGGATCTGCAACCCAAAGGCGAGATGCAGAACATGCCTGAGATTACAAAAGAAGTACAGTTGGCTCTCGGCCTGCCGCTTACCACGGATCCAGACGGCACTCAAACTAATGACAATGGCGACCAACCGGCAGAAGTAGGCCGGTTTGGGGCAAAAGATGTGCAGGATTTGAAGTGGATCAACCTCATGAACGCCTACAGTTGCACCGAGTGCGGGCGGTGTACGGCAGCCTGCCCGGCCAACATTACGGGTAAGAAGCTGTCGCCCCGCAAGATTATGATGGACACGCGTGACCGGCTTGAAGAAATTCAGCGTGGCTGGCAGACGAACGGTCCTGACTACCGCGACGATAAATCGCTGCTCGATGATTACATTACGGCCGAAGAACTTAACGCCTGCACCACCTGCCAGGCTTGTGTCATGGCCTGCCCGGTCAACATCAACCCACTGGACATTATCCTGCAACTGCGACGGTATCGGGTTATGGAAGAATCACAGGCCCCAGCTTCGTGGAACGCCATGTTCAGCAATATTGAAAACAACATGGCCCCCTGGAAATTCTCGCCTGCTGACCGCTTCAACTGGGCCGATCAGGTAAACGAGCCGGTTGGCAGTAAATAGGATGGTTTGAAAAAGCCAATACAGGATCGTACCTTTTCGCTCCTGATTAATAGTACCTATGACCGTTATTTTAATTAAAGTCCTGATTGCCATTGGTGGAACACTGGCGTTTATCGTAGGCCTGCGTTTCCGAAATACGGTCATGGAAATACCAGAGCCAAAGACCAACCGGCTTTTGGCTCTGGCCTTCGTTCTGGGTCGTCTGGTGCCGTTTGTGGTTATTTACCTCATAATGGGGTTAGAGCCTCATTCCGATGTACCCATATTTTACGAATCCGCTAGCCATGCGCTCCGGGGTGAGGTAGTATACCGTGATTTCTGGTCGCCCTATAGTCCTTTGTTTGCCTACATTACGGCCCTGCCGCTTTTGGTCTGGCATAGTGCAAAAAGCATTGTGTTGCTCATGATTCTGGTGGAGGGTCTGGCATGGTGGTTCACATACCGCTTCTACCGACCCCGCCAGGGCAAGGTCGCTCAACTGTGGGCATTGCTTTATCTCCCTTTGCCGGGGCCGTTCGTGTTTTGCATACTGGGTGGGCAGGAAGATGTCTGGATGTGGGTTTTTGGGGTTGCGAGTTTGTGGCTGTGGGCCGCTGGTGCCAGTGCATTTCGGTTGGGGCTCTTAATGGCGGCTATGTTAATTGTGACTAAGGCCTTAGCCGTACTCATTGCGATAGCCTTATTGTTCTGGGTTCGTCGCCCGGTGCACTACGTCGCTGGTTTAGCAGTACTTGGCTTACCGGCTCTTATCCTTCTCTACGTGCTAACAGGCGAAGGTATGCTGACACCGCTGATGTTTGCCAGTATGCCGTTTGCTCCCAACCTGCCCACAGTGCTGGCTCCGCTTATCGGTGACTTCACTCCGTATGCAGGCTTGCTCAGCACGGCTGGTCTGGTCGGGGTGCTTGTTTTGTCGGCCTGGGGTGGCTGGCAGCTCCGCCGTGGCCACGTACCCTATGAACAGGCACTACCCATACTATGGGTTTTGTGCTTCGGCTTTATGATGTTCATCCACAAGAGTTCCTTTGGAAATTACCTGTTTATCTACGCACTACCGTTAATGGTTATACTCCCTGACTGGAAGGATACCCGGCTGATCGTAGTGCTTTTAGTGCTAAATAGCCTGGCTGCCGTGCATCCATCGTTATGGTGGCAGATTGGTGCACCTATTTATTCTGACCCTGCTATGCTTAGTCAGGCGCGCTATCTGGGCGAATACCTGATGGAGATTGGTATCGTTACCAGCGTTGGTTATTTTGTTTGGCTGGCTTACCGGCAGATAAAGCAACATGCGCTACCTGTACACAAAGGGTTCGAGCCAGAACCTGTTTCACCCTGATAATGATGGAAGCAACACCTGCTAAAGTATATACCGTACCGACAATGGCCGATATGGCCACGTCGGGCGAACAGCCCGAAATCCTGTTTTGGGTTGGCTGTGCCGGGTCATTCGATGACCGCTACAAGCGCGTAACCATTGCCTTCGTTCGTATTTTAAACCACGTAGGCATAAAATTCGCCGTGCTGGGACCGGAAGAAGGCTGCACCGGCGACCCAGCGCGCCGGGCGGGAAACGAGTTCCTGTTTCAGATGCAGGCCATGTCGAACATTCAGGTAATGAATGGTTACAACGTTAAAAAAATCGTGACGGCCTGTCCCCACTGTTTCAACACCCTTAAGAATGAATATCCCGAACTTGGGGGTGATTATGAGGTGATCCATCACTCCCAGTTTTTGCAGGGCCTCATCAACGAGGGACGTATCAGGGTGAAAGACGGCGAGTCATTCAAAGGGCGTAAGATCACGTTTCATGACTCGTGTTATCTGGGTAGGGCCAATAAAATTTATGAAGCTCCGCGTGAGGTGTTAGCCGCTTTAGACGCTGATTTGGTCGAGATGAAGCGCGTACGGGCTAATGGACTTTGTTGTGGGGCCGGAGGTGGTCAGTATTTTAAAGAACCTGAGCCCGGCAAGAAGGATGTTAACGTTGAGCGCGTTCAGGAAGCCTTGCAAACCGGCACCGACACCATTGCCGTTGCCTGCCCTTTCTGCATGACCATGATGTCCGATGGGGTCAAGAACCAGAACCGTGAAGACTCCGTGCGCGTTTACGACATATCAGAACTGATAGCCCAGGGCGAGGGACTTTAATGAATGTGGCGAGCCCATTCATCGCTCATAACTAATCACTTTAACCATGTGGATCGACTTTGACAAACTGCCTGATGATGCCCGCGTTTGGGTGTACCAGGCCAATCGCCCACTTTCTGACGGCGACGTAACGGCCATTTATCAGGCACTGCAACTGGCGCTTAGCCAATGGGCTGCCCACGGACAGTCGCTGCTGGCATCGGCTCAGGTAGTCGAAAACCGGTTTGTAGTCGTTGGCGTCGACGAGGGCTACAACCTACCCAGCGGCTGCTCCATCGACTCGTCGGTACGAACGTTACGTCAGATTGGAGAATCACTTAGCATTGACTTCTTCGACCGGTCTGCGGCTATCAAAGATACTGATGGCTCGGTACATACCATTGAACTACCAGGGATTAAAGCGGCTGTTTTGGGCGGTAACGTAACGCCCGATACTACTGTGTTTAATACACTGGTGAAAACAAAAGCTGAATTTCTGACGAACTGGCACCTGCGAGCTGGCGATTCGTGGCTGAAACGATACCTTAGACCAAAGGCAGTCTGAAACTCTTTTTTGAAGAAGCCGGTTTGTTCTTGCCCGCTTTGAGTGATAATGAACCGGCTTCAACATGCTCGTTAATTAAAACGTTCGCCCTCAAACGACAATCTGCCTCATTACAAACCTTTCTTTTAAACAAAGGATTGAATTTTGTAGTCAACTAAAGGTGAATTTCGGCTAATCGGCGCGGGAGACTTCGTTAATTCGTTGAATGCTGCCGATGGTAAACGGCAAATACCTATTACTTTTATGGCGACCATATCCCAAGTTATGTCAGATACGCCAACTCGCGATGACGACCAACTGCTGCCTGCCGACGGAGTTCCCGCCGAACAGCCTCAGGCCGATGCGCCTGCCCGCGGTTATACCGATGAGCAGAAATATCGGATTTTCAACAAGGAGTTTATGCCCCACATTGACTCCATGTATAATTTCGCCTTTAGATTAACGACCGACGAGGACGATGCCAACGACCTTGTGCAGGATACGTATTTAAAGGCTTTTCGGTTTATTTCGTCATTTGAGCAAGGAACTAACGCAAAAGCCTGGCTGTTTCGGATACTGAAGAACAGCTTCATTAATGATTACCGGAAGAAAAGCAAAGAACCGGCAAAAGTCGATTATCAGGACGTCGAAACGACCTATAATTCGGAAGATGCTGAGACGGAGCATACCGTCGACCTGCGGGCCGAGTCAGTGTCTGATCTGATTGGCGACGAAGTGGCAACTGCTCTGAACTCATTACCGGTAGATTTTAGAACGGTCATTATTCTCTGTGATATTGAAGGATTCACTTATGAAGAAATGGCTAAGATTCTGGATATTCCAATCGGCACCGTACGGTCCCGCTTGCATCGCGCTAGAAACCTTTTAAAAGAAAAATTGCGCGATTATGCATCGTCAATGGGATATAAAGAAGAAAGTGACGAATAAACCGAACTTTTCTATTACCTATATTGGTTCTGCTTAAAACCTAAGGGTATTATTATTCTTGGAATAAATAAAACTTTTCCAATGCAAACGTCGTTGCCATCGTCATCGCCCGTCATTCCGCAATCTGCTACGAAAGAGCACTGCGATCATCAGGTAGATTGTTTAAAGATGATTCAGTTGATTCTGGATGGGGAAGCCACCGAACAACAACTCGCCAAGCTGAAAATCAACCTCGAGAGTTGCCAGCCTTGTATCAGGATGTATCATCTTGAGCGAGAAGTGAAAGAGTTACTGACCAAACGAATGGAGAAACGGTGTTGCCCGGATGAGTTAGTCGCAACAATCAAATCCCGAATTCAGCGTTTTAGTTAATAGTATCTGTAACCAACATTGGGGTAACCAGGAAACCGCGTCCGTCGGCCCCTGGTTACCCCAATTACTTTACTGGCTTTTCATTTAACCTGAATCTTCCTTGGACGGTAAACTCATCATTTTTTCGGCCCCGTCAGGCTCCGGCAAAACCACTATCGTCAGGCACTTACTGGCCAAGAATGATAATCTTGGCTTCTCTATATCGGCCTGCACCCGCGACCGCCGGGGGCGCAGTGAACAACATGGTAAGGATTATTATTTTTTGACGCCCGAAGAGTTTAAACAGAAAATTGACAAGGATGAGTTTGTCGAGTGGGAAGAGGTATATATAGGCGCATTTTACGGTACACTCAAAGCCGAAATTCAGCGCCTGTGGGATAGTGGAAAACACGTCCTGTTTGATGTGGATGTGCAGGGAGGGATAAAATTGAAGGAATACTACGGCGATAAAGCCTTAGCCGTTTTTGTGAAAGTCCCGGATGAGGAAACACTACGCCAGCGGCTGATTGGACGCGGTTCCGAAACCGAGGAAAGCCTCTCCAAGCGACTGTTCAAGGTTCATTTCGAGATGAGTTTTCAGGATCAGTTTGACGTAGTGCTGGTTAACGATGACCTGGAAAAATCGCTGCAAAAAGCCCAGAAATTAGTCGACGCGTTCATACACGAGGGAATCGTACCCGCTAAGGCTACGGTAATCTGAAATGAATATAGCGTTTGTCAAATTGTGGTCAATCATAATATGAAGGTCAAGCACTGAACCATCCACATAGAATGAAAATCGGTCTGTTTTTCGGCTCGTTCAACCCCATCCATGTGGGCCACCTGATTATTGCTAACACGATGGCAACATCGACCGACCTGGAGCAGGTTTGGTTCGTGGTATCGCCCCAGAACCCATTCAAGAAGACAAAGAGCCTGCTGCACGAGTTCGACCGGTTCGATATGGTGGAACGGGCCATTGCCGACAACAGCCGCCTGAAAGCAACGAATATCGAGTTTTCGATGCCCAAACCTAGTTACACCATCGATACGCTGACCCGGCTAAGCGAAAAGTACCCGCAGCATACCCTACGGCTCATTATGGGCGAAGATAATCTGGCGCAGTTTGCCAACTGGAAAAATCACGAGAAGATTCTTGAATACTACGGTCTGAGTGTTTACTCCCGCCCACGGTCAATCGAAAGCCCTTTTAAATTCCATCCAAACGTCCGTCTGGTCGACGCTCCGTTGCTCGACATTTCTGCAACGTATATACGGGACTGTATCCGGTCTAACCGTTCCATTCGCTA
>DATHAW010000587.1:0-3541 GCA_035296465.1 Spirosoma sp. | reverse complement strand
TATCTTCAGTTGCATCATATACAGACTACTGTTCCTCAACCTATCGAAGCGATAAGCTCCACAACACGTTCGGTTGAGTCGGACTATCTGGAGTGTATGGTTAATGGCGAAAGACAAACTATTCCATTGTCAACTATTCTCTATATTCAAAGTCTGGAAAACTACTTGACCATTGTCACAAAGCCAAAGACATACATTACCCGATTAACACTTAAGGAAGCGGAAGGTCGGTTGCCTAAACCCCAGTTCATTCGAATTAGCCGATCACATATTGTCAATGTGGTTCAGCTTGAGACTGTCGATCAGGATACAGTAAGGATAGGTGGGAAAGAACTTCGAATCGGTAAAATTTACAAGCGCTACGTAGTTGAGCAGTTGGCCAGACAGTAGTACTATACTACCTGTTTCCTGCATTTAGGAAGTTTGCTGGAGCTGTTGTCGTATCGGCCCGTTGTCAGTTACCAAGTATTGTCGCCATCCTGAAAGCCTTAACTACTATAGGACTGCTCCATCACTATAAAAAACTGTCCGAACTGAGCTTTATTGGTATAGCTGTCGTTATAAATCTCCTACTACGTTAATTAGTCTAGTAATATGGTTAGTCGCCAGCGCTTTTGGTAAATTATAGATACTGGGTGCGGATAAACTCTTTATGTTTTATCCCATTTCAATTTGTGGCCAATTCGTACGTCGGTATCGCTGAAATAGGAACCAGAACAGAACTATAGCTACCGGAATGGCGCATAGGACACCAAAGGGAATGAGCGAAAGACCGTAGTGCGAAAACCCAACGGCCCCCAGTATGACGCCAACCAGTAAGCTCCGAGCCGTATTATTTCGCTTTACTACGTCCGGGGCGACCGAGAACGGCAGATGCCGCGTCGATAGTAAAGCGGCACTGATGAGCATGATGAGGGAGTTGAAAAATGCCAGCACTACGTCGGGGGTTTTATTGAGGCCGTACCGGAAAAGAATGTAACTGGCCAGGAGTACATAGAAGGGTGTCAGGAGCTTAACAATAAGCGCTTTGAGTGAGCCAGACAAGACCTCTCCTGGTGCGCGGATCGGAGCGCTGCCATATACCCACGATGCCCGGTAATTGTCCGATATACTTAGCTGGTACTGCGCCACCATGACGTAGATTCCGGCGAAGTAGAGGGCAAAGAGGTAGAAAAAGCCACTCTGGCCTAAGCTTTGGCCCTGGATTGACATTACCACAACGTAGGCCAGGCCGAAACCCAACTGCGGGTACGTTTTCAGTTTGAATTTACGGTCGCGGCCGGTTATACGCCACGTAAAGGAAAAGGCGGCTCGTTCGAGCGGGGTAGTTGTAAGCCAGTCCGATAGTCGGTCGACCAGGCCCGATTGGGTTTGCCGTATGGGTTGCTCTGATAGCGCTGAACGTAGTGCGGTTACAGGGCGGTTCTCCTGATCGATACTGCTCAGCTTTTGTGTGAAATCGAGCGTCAGGAATCGGTTCATAAACCACAAGCCGGCAACCGGCATCAGCAACGCCAGCAATAGATAAATCAGGTGCGTTTGATCCAGTACTGGTCTGACAATAAGCTCCATTGCACCAGCCATCCACATAGGCGGCACGGTATAATGCCACCACTGGTGACTGAGCGCTTCGGTCAGCATCGTCTGGGTGTCCATCAGGCGCGGCAGGAGTTGGTAGCCACCGTAAAACAAAACAGCCATCAGGATCTGAACGTAATTGATGATCTCCCGCAGTTTCTCTTCACTGATAAACCGCATGAGCACGAGGTAAAATACGTTGGTCAGAAACACCATCAATACGGCCGACAGCAAACTGAGGGCTAAAAACAGCAGCCCGGCCAGCGCCCCAAAGCGGTACCCGATTACCAGCACGCCTACCGCCGACAGCGAGAGAGCAATGGCAAACAGGTAGCTGGTGATGTGGACAATCCGGGCCAGCCACAGGGTCTGGCTGCTTACGGGCCGGGGCAGAATGATTTGGTTGTCGGACGAATCGAGGATGACAGATGAGTAGTCGGATATGAGCGTCATGGCACACAGCGACATGATGTAGGAGAATTGCAGCGTTAGGGGGAAGAACATCAGGTCACGGTCGCTTCGGGTGAGCATCCCTACGCTGATAAGTCCACCAACGACGGCATAAATCCCCAGAATTCTGGTAAAGCTGCTGTTATTATCCGCCGACGGTTTGCCATAGCGCCCTAAACTGATAGGGTTCCGGCGGTTATCCATCATCAGTTTAACCTGCACAATGGCCCGCAATTGCCAGTAGTCGGTGCCCATCGCCCGGAACAGGAATTGGAGCCGGTCGAGTAAAAAAAGAATCAGGCTGGTCATTGGTTGAGGGCCTGAATAAACTCCTCTGCCACCGTTGTGTGCCCATCGCTACCGGTCAGTTGTGCAAAAAGTTGTTCGAGCGATTCCGGGCGTTGTTGCTGTAATTCGGCAAACGTACCGTCGGCAATAATCTGTCCCTGTGCAATGATGATGATCCGGTCCGAGATTTTCTCCACTACGTCCATGATGTGCGAGCTGTAGAAAATCGTTTTGCCGCTGTTGGCTAATTGCCTGATTATTTCCTTCACCAGCACCACGGCGTTGGCATCCAGGCCCGACAGCGGTTCGTCCAGGAAAATAACGTCGGGGTTATGAAGCAGCCCCGAAATGAGCAAGACTTTTTGACGCATCCCTTTCGAGAACGTGGTCATGCGGGCGTTGGCATGATCGGCAAGCTGAAACAACCGGAGCAGGTCGAGGGCTTTCCGTTCGATATGGTTATTATCTAGATCATACAACTGCCCCACAAACAGTAAATATTCCATGGGCGTCAGGGTGTCGTAGAGCGCTGCATTTTCGGGGACGTAGCCAACCCGGCGCTTGATGTCGAGGGCGTGGGTCTTCACATCCAGGCCCAATACCGTAGCCTCACCGGTATAATCGGGCAGCATTCCAATCAAAATTTTGAGCGTGGTCGATTTGCCCGCGCCATTAGGTCCAATATAGCCGACCACCTGCCCCGCTGAGACGCTGAGGTTAATGCCTTGCAGTACGTGCGTGTCGCCGTAATACTTATGCAGGTTTGAAAGCTGAATAACGGGTTGATCGCTGGTCATGGTTGCTTGTGTGGGAGCACTTTTAACCCGGTTTTAGCGTCAACCGAGTGTGCTTGTTAGGAAAGATACCGAAAAAGTCCTGCCCGGCAGTGAGCCAAACAGGACTTTGGGAAACTAATCAGGATAACGAGCAACTACGCTACCGTGTGCTCCACGGCATGTACCAGTTCGTGTTTCAGCAGGTATTCCGCAATCTGAACCGCGTTGGTGGCTGCCCCTTTTCGGAGGTTATCAGCCACAATCCACATATTCAGGGTTTTGGGCTGGCTCTCGTCGCGACGGATACGGCCTACGAACACCTCGTCTTTTCCGTGTGCCGTCAGTGGCATTGGGTAAACAAAGTTCTTCGGATCGTCCTGCACCACTACGCCGTCAGCATTAGTCAGCAGGCTAACCACTTCGTTAAGATCAAACTCATTCTCAAACTC
>DATHAW010000586.1:0-6054 GCA_035296465.1 Spirosoma sp. | reverse complement strand
CGAATAATTCTCCGGGCGGTTGCTCAGGTGAAGCTGCTCTTCGGGAAACAGGGGCGTCAGGTATTCAAAAGGAATCCGGTCACGAATTTCTTCGGTGGTTTTCCCGTTCACGGTCGATACCCGGAGCAGGGCAAAATACTTCTCACCTTCCTTGGGTGGACGAATGGCGCCCCGAACCGTATCGCCAGTTTTCAGGCCGAAAAGCTTTATCTGCGACGGTGACACGTAAATGTCGTCGGGCGAGGCCAGGTAATTGTAATCGGCCGACCGGAGGAAGCCGTAGCCACCGTCCTGCATGATTTCCAGTACGCCTTCGTTGTCAATGATTCCATCGAATTCGCGGATGTGCTGGTTGTACTGGCGACGAATACGATTCTGGTATTCCTGGGCTTCGCGGGTCGGCTGATTAGGCAGCGGCTGCGCAGGCTGGTCTACCTGTGGTTGTTCGGCCTGCTGGGGTCCGTTAGGCGAATCGGCAGGCTGGGAAACCAGGTCAGGAGCCGTAACGGGAGCAGCGCCATCCGCCGTCTGCATGTTGGCTGCATTGTCTTCGGTGATGACCGTTGGCGTCAGGAATTCCTCATCGGGGCGACCGCCGTAGTTCAGACCGGTTTCATCGGATACGTTCCGCTGGGTCCGGGGCCGCTGACCTACCGGGCCGGACGACCGGTTAAATGGCTCACCACCTTCCCGGGGGCGGTCCAGCCGATCCCGGCGGGGCTGCCCGTTATCGCGGTTGCCGTCCATCCGTTGCCGACCGTTTGCCCCATCTCGGTTGAAAGGCTGGTTCCCATCGGGTCTAAGCGGTCGCTGTGGGCGGTTCCCCTCAATCCGCTGGTTTGGTTCCCGTTCGTTGCGGACCCGGGGCGCCGGATCAGGCGCTATGGTTTCGGCTTGCCCGTTAGCAGGCAGCGGCTGTGTATCGCTCGGAAATACGCCCGGCGGTGTTTCGGCCGAACTGGTTTCGTCCGGTGTCGTCATGCCGTCTTCGGGGGTGGGGGCTGGTATGTCGGCCGCGCCGGCGTCGTGCCGAACGCGCTGACGGGTACGGATGCTATCGGGGCCATCGGCTGCCGGACTGGCAGGAGGGGGGCTAACTTCGGTGCCGGGTACTGCCGGCTTGGGTAAAGCAGCCTCACTGGTGGTGACCGGGGTGGCTTTTGGACGCCGGCCGCGCCTGGGCGCTTCTACTGCCGGCGGAGCCTGAACAGCTACATCGACCGGGTCAGGGCCGGGCATCACCGATTGCTTTTTCAGTATTTCGTAAACAAGTTCTTTTTTCTGGAATTTAGCATTATCGCGAATTCCAAATTCATCGGCAATAGGGCGAAGCTCAGAGAGAAGCTTTGCATTCAATTCTTCAATATTATACATAAGTGCAGGTTAGCAGTAAACCTTAGAGAAGCCCGGTTCGTGGTGGCAATGAAAGCGTATGATGGCAGTAAACAGGACAGGCCCATGGCGAACAGGCAATGCTTCGACCGAACTGGTGAACAGGAGGAAGTGGCATCAGGCGCCAAACCAGGCTGATTTTAACAGGGTTACTTAATTATGGAATGAAAACAGGTTAATCTGGAAAGAGTTTACTTGATCCGGACACAAAGGTCTGGTGGGGCCAGACGCGGTGTTGATCAAAAACGGCTAGTACGTCAAGGCGGCAGTCTGTCGTTAGTAGGGGCGTCGCTTTTTGGATAACGCTACCGGCAAACCTGGTCAATGGCAACAAATGTAACAGACAGACCTGGTTTTGTCAATACAACGTTTTACGTTTCGAAATGTTTCCTTTGAAACGGGTAGTTGCTCTATTTCCTTAAATTTCCTTAAATGTGCCCCGTTTAATCATAACTCATGCCCCATTCATCGTTATTGGAATCGAATGTCAATGACACAATCAAACGCTGCTACCGCCAATTACCTGGTCATTGACTGGGGAAACTCAAGCCTGAAAGTGGGCTGGTTCAACGGGTCAACGTTACTCGAAACCAAACGCTACGATGCCATTGACGAGTTATTGCCCGATTTGACCATACGCCCCACGATGCCGGTGATGGTCTCCTCTACGAGCCGGCCGGCCGACGAGATCAAAGCCTGCCTAACCGGATGGAACCGTCCTGTATGGGTGCTGGATGCCCAGGTGCCGGTCCCCATTGGCAAGGCCTATGATACGCCACAGACACTTGGTGCTGACCGGATAGCGGCTGCGGTAGGGGCAACGGCTTTGTTTCCTGGTCAGATGTGCCTCGTACTTGACCTGGGTACGTGCCTGACGGCCGACTTTGTCGATAGCGGCAGCGTGTTCCGGGGCGGATTGATTTCGCCAGGACTTCGGATGCGCTTCCGGGCCATGCATGAGCAAACCGCCCGACTGCCTCTGACCACGTTCGGGGCCGATGATGGGGAGCAGGACCAGCCCTGGCCGGCGCTGACGGCCACGAATACACGGCAGGCCATGCAGAGCGGGGTAGTCAATGGGCTGCTGTTTGAGTTGAACGGCCTCATCGAAACCTACCGCCGGGAGCATCCCGGTACGGTAGTGCTGTTGTGCGGGGGCGATGCGCCTTACTTTGAAAGTCGTTTGAAAGGGCCGATATTTGCAGTGCCTGATTTAGTGCTGATTGGGTTGAATCGAATTTTACGCTATAATGTTGAGAATGTACAAGCGGATACGCCAGACGTTAACGCATAGTTTGCTGGTCATTGCCGCGTCGTCGCCAGTAGTGCTGGCGCAGGGTTTGGGTAACTCGCCCTATTCAGCACTGGGCATTGGCGAATTATATAACGAAGGTAACGTAACGAATCTGGGAATGGGCGGCATCGGGATCAGCAACGCCAGTCCCTTCTACCTGAATTTACAGAATCCTGCGTTGCTGGCCCGTCGGACGCGGTTCACTATCTTTGAAGTGGGGCTTATGGCCCAGTCGAAGAGCCTCTCCCAAAACCTGAATGGCGGTGTGCAAAACCAGCGTGATTTTGGCGGCAACATCGGCTACCTGGCCCTGGCTTTTCCAGGCAACTCGCGCTGGAATATGGCGCTGAGCCTCAAACCATACACCTACGTAGACTACAGCACCCGCCAGTACCGGCCGGTTCCCGGCACCATCTACGAATCGGAGTACAGCTACACCGGACGGGGTGGTCTGAACAAAGCTTCCTTTGCCCATGGGGTGCGGATCGCCAAAAACCTGTACGTTGGGGTGGAAGCCGCCTTTGTATTCGGCAATATTACCAACGCGTCCGACTCCCGGGTGCTTATTAACGACAACACCAGCGCTGGCATTCAGGATACGCGGGTGAATCGCCTGAACCGGGCTAATTATAGCGACATAATCTGGAAACTGGGCGTGGGCTGGCGGCCTAAGCTGAGCGAGACATGGACGCTCAACCTCGGGGCTACCTATGACCCACAATCGCGCATCAATGCCCGCGAAACGGATATTTATCAGCAGGTATCCCTGAGTGGCAGTGCTATTTCGGCTCCCGATACGCTGCGAATCGGGTCTGGTGGCCAGGCTACGCTGCCCCGGCGCACTCACTTTGGCATCAGCCTCGAAAAAGGCAATACGTTTCTGGTGGGCGTTGATGTCGGATTTCAGCAGTGGGGTGATTTTCGCACCGTTACCAATCAACCGGGCAATCTTGTCAATGGACGAAGTGTTGCTGCCGGAATGGAGTATACCCCGAAGCCTACCTCAACCCGCTACCGCGACCTGATTACGTATCGGGCCGGGTTACAGTACAACCAACTGCCCTACCGGGTCGAAGGAACGCAGATCAATGACGTCAATGCCAGCGTAGGGGTATCGCTGCCGCTGGGTGCTTACCTGGTCAACCACATTACCGTGTCGGTGGTGGGTGGACAAAGGGGCGTATTAGCGGGAAACCAGATAAAAGAGCAGTACGTCCGGTTCGGGCTCGGCTTCTCCCTCAATGACGTGTGGTTCCGCAAGCAAGTGGTCGATTAAGAAAACGCGACCTGATGGTTTGTGCCATGATGACTAACAGAGCCTTGAACAACCGGCCGATAAACAACCTGGCTGCGCAAAAGGCCCTGTTGTGGCAAAATGCCCGGCGAGCAGTGTTCATCATTTGCTTTGGCATCGGGCTGCTGTCGTGCGAGGAGCCGAAGCAAACAAAGAAAGCCGTTGGGTACACGGGGCCAATTGAAGAAATCAATGACGTGAAACTACTGTATAGCGAGGCCGCCCTGCTGAAAGTGAAACTGACGACGCCCAAACAGTTGCGCTACGCCAATGACAACCGCAAATATCCCAAACCCGTTTCTATTATCTTTTATGGCCCGGCGGGTGAAGAGGTGACCACCCTGCGGTCTGACTCTGGCCGCTACGACAAGGCCAAAGACCTTTACACCCTTCTGGGCCATGTTGTGGTTGTCGACAAACTGAAGCAGCAGAAAGTGCTCTCACCCGAACTGAACTGGAATCCGGTTACCAAGAAGGTGTTTACCAACAAACGGGTAGTGGTGCTCAGCCAGACTACGGGCGAGAAACTTTATGGTACCGGTTTAGATGCTAACCAAAACTTTACTAACTACTCGGTCCGAAATCCATCCGGCATCTTTAACGCAGAGTGACAAAAAGAGCCGGAGGTCCTGATACGTCTGCAAGGCATTTGCCCAAAAATTACAACTTAGTTTTTGCACTGCTCCAGCACCGGCGTAACCGCTTTCACGTCCGTCACTTTTGTTTCGCCCCCCCATTTGTTGTATAGGTAGGTGGTTAGTTCCGCAATTTCCAGGTCACTAAGTTTAGGCTGGGCGGGCATAGGACGATTGTAGCGCTTGCCATTGACCACAATTGGCCCCTGTAGACCGTAGCGTATCAGGCAGATCACGGCATTTTTGTCGGCCAGGTAATCAGACCCGGCTATGGGCGGATACAGGGACGCCAAACCCGCCCCGTTTGTTTGATGGCAGTTGGCGCAGTTATTTTTATAAATCAGAATGCCTTCCGTTATGTACTGCTGCCGTTTTGTCTCCTCTTCACTCTGGCAGGATAACGTACTGAGTAACAGGATCAAGAGGGTTGCTGTATCCCATAGTCGTTTCATGAGTTATCTTCGGCCAGCAGCCGGTCTATGTCAGCCATGAGTTTGTCGACGCCCTCTTCGGTAGTGCCATCGTAGATACCCCTGATGTGCCTGGCTTTGTCTACTAAAATAAAAGCACCGCTATGCACAACACCCCCCGGTGCGGTTGCGTCGGCCTGGGCAGTAACCATATAGCTGTTCTGACCAATGTCGTAAATTTTTTCGCGGTCTCCCGTTACGAACAACCATTGGCGGCCCGTAATGCCCAGATTATCGGCAAACTCTTTTAACACAGCCACCGAATCATGCGCTGGGTCGATGGAATGAGATAGCAGCATCAGGGCCGGGTTGCCTTTGTATTTCTCGTACACACGTTTCAACTGCACTTTCATCTTGGGGCAGATGGTTGGACAGTTGGTGAAAAAAAAGTCAGCAACGTAGATTTTGTTATCGAGCGTTTTAGCCGTAACCGTATCTCCGTACTGGCTAATGAATGCGAAATCCGGAATAGTGTGGTAGACAGAGTCGGTCACCGATTTGCCATTGACTACTTTAGTAATGGCCTCGCGCTGCCCCAGAATTGGTAGTTTGCTGTTGCCTGACCCACAGCCAGACAGGATAAACAACAAACCTATTAGAAAAAAATAACCTTTATTTTTTTGCCAGATACCGGCGGGCCGCTTCAATACTGAGAATGAGTTTGGTTTGAACATCAGTGATTTTATCTTTTTGGTCGGATAAATACCGCAGAGCATCGTCCGAAGAAAGTTTAGTAAGCGTATCCCCTTTATAATTTTCCATCCAATACATCATCAGGCTGTCGGCTTCCCCCAAATTACGAACCAGTAGCCTTACCTGTTCCTTTTCTTCGTCGGTTCGGAGGGTGCCTGCCGCTGAGCCGGTTTCCTGCAGGCTATCGAGCACAGAAATTCGCTTGTTCAGTTGTTTACGCAGCTTCATAACATCGTCGTACATTGGCATGACCTGATCGTGCTTGGCAAACACGTC
>DATHAW010000585.1:0-4479 GCA_035296465.1 Spirosoma sp. | reverse complement strand
GTGGGATGCCGGGCTACATGATCGACTTCAACTACCCGTATATCTTTGTCTACAAGGCAGTGATGGCCGTGGTCGGGCTGCTGCCTAACACAGCTAGTATCGTATTCATGGTCATGCTGGGGGCCTATCTGCTGCTCGTCGTGCTGGGCTGCAATGCCTGGGTATCGGCTTTGGGCGCGGTGGCTTACGGCTTTGGTACGTTCGGCATCGTCAGCCTGGAAGCGGGCCATGTTTCCAAACTCTTTGCGATGGCGTTCGGGGCGGGACTGCTGGCGGGCGTGGTGCTCTGTCTACGCGGCCGCTACTGGACAGGTGCGGCCGTTACGGGGCTGTTCGGGTGCATGGAACTTGGTGCCAACCACATTCAGATTACGTATTACCTATTTATGACCATCGGCCTGTACGTGCTCATCGAAGGCATCGCGCTTTTGCGGGCGGGCCGGGGCCAGCAGTTAGCCCTGGGGCTGGCAACGCTGGCCGTAGTGGGTGTGGTGGCGGCCGGGAGTTTCGGCAAGCGGCTCCTTGTCCTCAATCAATACACGAAAGAAACCATTCGCGGAACGTCGGAATTGACGGCGAAGACCACCAACCCCGAGGGGAAATCAGACGGCACTACGTCAAGGAGCGGCCTAGACAAAGAGTACGCCTTTAGCTATAGTTACGGCAAGGCAGAGACCTTAACCCTGCTGGTTCCCAATGCATTCGGCGGCTCGTCGGGCGGGGGGTTGTCGACGGATTCTGACTTTTACAAGGCGCTGGTGGGCAAAGGTCTCGACCCGGCATCGGCCAAACAGTTTGCGGAACTCGGCGCTCCGGCTTACTGGGGCGATCAGCCGATGGTGGGCGGCCCGGCTTACGCGGGTGCGGTGCTGCTATTTTTGTTTGTGCTGGGCATGTTCATTATTCCGGGGCCTGTCCGCTGGTGGCTGCTGAGCGCTGCCGGGCTGATGATTGTGCTGGCCTGGGGCAAAAACCTCTTATGGTTCAATGGCGTGCTGTTCGATTACCTGCCGTATCTGAACAAGTTCCGGGCCATGACCATGGCGCTTTGCCTGGCCCAGTTGTTCATTGGAGCAGGGGCGGCTCTGGCTGTGCAGACCATCGTGAGCCAGAAATGGACGTCAGCCCAACTGCGGCAGCCCCTGCTGGTTAGCCTCGGCCTGACGGGGGGCGTAGCCCTGGTGCTGACCCTGCTGGGCGGTACGTTGTTTTCATTCCAGACACCCACCGACCTTGACATGATGAGCCGTTATTTCGGCGAAGCGGGCAAAGAGTTTCTGCCAGCGCTCATCAGCGACCGGCAGGGGCTGTTACGGAGTGACGCCTTCCGGTCGCTCATGCTGATTTTGCTAACGGCGGGTGTTGTGTGGGCCATTGTCACGAGCAAAATCAGGCCGGTCGTTTTCTACCCCCTGTTGCTGGCCATCGTTATCTTCGACCTGTTTGGGGTAGATAAGCGTTTTCTGAACAATGCCGACTTCATTTCTAAATCGCAGGCGTCCCAGATTTTCGAGCCGACGGCTGCCGACGAGCAGATTCTGCAGGATAAGTCACTCGGCTACCGGGTTTTCGACCAGACGGCTGATTTCATGAACAGCAACCGGACGTCGTACTTTCACCGGTCCATTGGTGGGTATCATGCCGCTAAACTGCGCCGGTATCAGGAGCTGGTAACGTATGCGTTTCCGGGGAATACGCTCAACATGCTCAACATGCTCCACGCGAAGTACATCATTCAGGCCCGCGTGGATTCGCCTGGGCAACCGAACCCTGCTACTCCGCAACAACCGGCTGGACCGGTGGCTATACCCAACCCAGAGGTGCTGGGAGCGGCCTGGTTTGTCAATACGGTGGTTCAGGTGGCCGATGCCGACGCAGAACTGGCCGCCATGAAAACGCTTAACCCCCGCGATTCGGCTGTTGTCGACAAGCGGTTTGGGGCGCAGCTTGGTGGTTTGCCCACTACGTTGGATCATAGCGGCAGCACCATTCAACTCACCAGTTACCGGCCCGATAAGTTAGTTTACCAGGCCAACGCCGTGCGCGATGGACTGGTTGTGTTTTCCGAGATTTATTACCGGGGGCACGAAGACTGGCAGGCGTTTATCGACGGAAAACCCGCACCGCACCTTCGGGCCAACTACGTGTTGCGGGCCATGCGCGTTCCGGCGGGCCAACACATCATCGAGTTTCGCTTTGACCCGCCGGCGGCCAAAACTGGCGACATCATCGACCTGATCTGCAATATCCTCCTGATTGCCCTGATTGGATTCGTCATCTTCCATGAAGGTCGGACCCGCCGTTCTCAGCCGACGACAGCCCCCGAGCCGGTGGTGCCTGCCGCGCCTGAGCCGGTGACGGTTAACCCAAAATCGAAGCAGGCGAAAACACGTAGTTAGGTCTTTCCTCCGGTCATTGGAAAAGTCAATTACTCACCCTGAACGCTCACAGGACAGGCATGCCAAGGTTTTATGTAGGATTGCTGCTTGGGTTATGCCTGTTTACGGGTGGGGAGCAGTTCGGTGCCTGGGCGCAGTGTGCCACGTCGACCTCATTCACCGGCTCGCTGCGGGTTAAAAATACCCTCGGCTGTGTGCCCCTGCAGGTAGAAGCGAGCAGCGATCTGATTGGGGTCGAGAATGTTCGGTACGTGTACGAATATGATGGTAACCGCGAAGTGCCAACGAGTGTGCTGAGCAGGCATACCTACTCGAAACCAGGGCGGTACCTGTTGCTGCAACTCTCCGAAAAAGATGGGTTACCCCTGCGGGCCTGCACACCGGTTCTGGTCTATGATACGCTGCCGCCCCGCGTTGCCCTCACCGCCTGCGGCACGCGTGTTACGCTGGTGGTGACGGACCCCCTTGCCTTCCCGATGCAGTACGACTTTTTTGTGGTGAACTGGGACGACGGTCAATTAGATACCATTCGGGTTGGTCAGCCCCCAAAAGAGCACGTATTTGCGACCGCCGACCCGCGCCGGATTCGCGTGCAGGGTATTCACGAGTCCGACAACTGCGGGGGCACCACCCGGTTGACCTTTACGCCCAATCAACCACCCCAAATCAGCAGCGTCGAGCCGGTTCAGACCGGTGCGCAGGCCGTCCGAATCCAGATTCAGAACCCGTCGGGTCTGGGCTTGACGCTGCAACAGCGCGTCGGCAACGCTGCGTTTGGCGGAAATCAGGCCGTGCCAGCCGGTCCCTTGGTGAGCCTGACTATTCCGGCCGACACCAGTCAGATAACCTGCTACCGGGTTGTGCCGGCCACTACCTGTCCCGGCAGTAATCCTTCGCCGGAGGTGTGCCACCTCTTTCCTCTCCCTAAACCGGCTCCCGCTGATGCCTACTCTTTTCCCGCTGCGTTCAGCCCGAACAACGACGGACTGAATGATGGGTTTGGGCCCATTGGCACCATGCCGGCAGAAAAGTATCAACTAATAATCACTGACCGCTGGGGCCGGTTACTGTTTACCACGGATGACCCCCGGCAAACGTGGGATGGCCAGGCCGGTGGCCAGCCGGTCCCATCGGGCGTGTATGCATACCAGGTCAGCACCCGCACCGCAGGGGGGCAGACGCGCCAAACCAGCGGCCGGTTGCTCCTGGTCCGGTAAACAAGGTCGCAGCGCTTACACTACCGGTAAAAAATAAGCCAGGGGACATCTTTTCAAAAGATGTCCCCTGGCTCAAATTCTTTGTATTCCTCTACGCCTTTTCTCCTTCCGGTTTCGGCTCAGCCGGCTTGGGAATGGTAAGCTTGCTCGACGTGCGGGGACGGGTTACGCCATGAGAACCCATTGAAATCTTACCTCTGCGTGTTTTTTTATCTCCTCTTCCCATAACTTTAACGTGGTTTGTTAGTCACTCTCCTGTTTATTACCGGCAAGGTACGCCATTTGTTTGGGTATCGGGCCATTCGGCCCTGTTGTATCGTTAGGGACGCAAAGGCCGCGCCGGAACGCCTTTCACCGTAATTTTAACCGGATTAATAGCGCCCTTTGCATCAAAAGTCATCCGGTCGATGCCGGTTTCGCGGTGATTACAATCACCGTAAAGAGACCAGGTGAAAGGAGCATTTCAGATTATATTTATTGTAAAGACGTATCCTGGCCCGGTTCTGAGTCAGGGGGATATTAAACCGGTATTTGCTCAAACACCACGGCCGGTCGCGAGGTCAGTCCGCCGTCTTGGTCTTTGAAGGCCTTGCGCGGGCGGATGTTGAGTGTTTGAAACAGTTGTTGATCGAGGTCGTCACCAGGGTTGGGCGTCGTGAGGAGTTTGTCGCCCGCGAAGATCGAGTTGGCCCCGGCCAGAAAACACAGCGCCTGCTCTTCGGTATTCATCCTGACCCGGCCGGCCGACAAACGCACCATCGCCTTTGGCATGATTATGCGGGCGGTTGCGATCATGCGAATCATTTCCCAGACCGACACACGCGGCTGGTCTTCCAGGGGCGTTCCTTCTACCGGTACGAGTG
>DATHAW010000584.1:0-5292 GCA_035296465.1 Spirosoma sp. | reverse complement strand
AATCAGGAAACGGTTAGTTCAGCTAACCGACTGTATTACATAAGTGTAGCCTGACAACTACAACAGTCAACTTAGTTGAGGAGTATCTGGTAACTCGCACTTTATTGCCCGTGTAGGTGCTAACCACTGACCTGTGGTCCTTAGACTCTTTGTTCGGCTATGGATTCTACTGCCCATTGCCACGTTTTAACCCATCCACAACCCTGGCCAGTTCGAACCCGAAAATGCTTTACTCGGTTTATCTGGTTCGCTTTTTACGCAGAACAATCAGCATTAACCCCGCGTTGTATGCCGTACAAATCAATTCAATACTCAACGCAATGGAACGTACGAACCCAACAACCCAACGCTGGTGGCTGCTGATTGCCCGTGGCGTATTATACATTCTAATCGGTGGCACCCTGTTTGCTTTTGCCAGTTCCTACTCAGCACAATCAGGTCATATTATCGGCGCGATGGCGTTTATTGCCGGGATCTGCCAGCTGATCTTCTCCTTCACCAATCAACAGGCCGATAAAAACAACATCTGGGGCATTCTGCACGGCATCAGCGATGTTGGTTTTGGCGTCGCTATCTTTGTTTTTTCTAAGGGAACAATCAAAGGATTTGTGGATGTGCTGGGCTTTTGGGCTATGATGTACGCATTCCTGCAGTCTGTTCAGGCTATGTATTCGTTCATGGCGGCACGCGGAGCCGGCGGCACCAGCAGCACCAGTTTTGTTCACTTTGCCAACGTACTGGTGGCCGGTGGGCTAACGTTTACCCTGTTGCTTCGCCCGGCGGGATTCGATGATTCAATGGGCTTTATTGGCATCTTTCCCATTATTCTGGGAGTCCTGATTATCATTATGACCCGGCAAATGCGGGCACAGGCCGAGCAGGCATTCAAATAAATGCCAATCAGAAGCGGGGCGGGTCATTACGTGTTATAAGCAACGTAATGACCCGCCCCGTTTCTATGCCTGGAACTTATCTACAGACTGTTTGCAATCTGCTCTTCCTGCTTTTGGCGCACCTGCTGACCAATAGACACGTATTCGACATCGCAGGGATAACCAAACAAGCATTGGTCTTTAATTCGGGCGGCAACAATAGGCGGCACCATCTGCTCCCAGCCATCCTGCCCTTCCTGAATCATCGTCAGGACATTGTCCGTTGAAATGTGCAGGTTTTGCTCGTTGAAATCAGTGATATCCTCAATTTTATCGTTCCTCACTAAATACTGAAACAGGGGTTCCAGCGTGGGCGGGAGCTTGAATTCGTTGCAGGTGTAAATTGAACCATCCTTAAGGGTTGGATACACAAACAGTTTCACCTTGCGGCTAAACAACGTAGCGAACGATTCCAGAATGCCGCCCGGCAGAAACTCGTAGTGGTCTTCCTCAAAAATATATTCCAGATTGGGAATACCTACGACCAAACCAATCTTCAGCCGGGTTAGTCTGGCCAGATAGGCCACCAGTTTGTAATATTCCAGGTAATTAGAGATCATTACCGTCTGGCCCATTGAGCACAGGATATCCACCCGGTCCAGGAAGTCTTTTTCGTCGATCCCCTGATCGTTGGCTTTCAGGTTATGAAGGGTTAGCTCTGCCATGGATATCACCCGGTCAGCATCTACGTCGGGTTCGTCTTTGAACTGTTTCGCTCCATTTACCATCATATCCATCTGGACGTTCGTGAGGGGACGCAGCCGTCCGCGCATGACCAGAATATGCTTTTTATAGAGCGCTTCGGATGGTTGCAGCACCTGCCCATCGGGTCCAAACAAAGCCGCATCAGTAAAACTATTTTTAACCAGGTGCAGCGTCATCAGGCGATTATCGACATCGACAAAGTCAGGGCCACTAAACCGGATCATATCGATCTGAATACGCTCCGGAGCCAGATCGTCCATCAGGGATAAGACCAGCGTTTCGGGTGACTTGGCATAGTAATAGCAGCCATAAATCAGGTTAACGCCAATAACGCCCAGGGCCTGCTGCTGTAGGACGTTCTCATTATCGAGCATTCGGACGTGAATAATCACGTCGTTATAACCAGCCTGTGGATTAAGTTGAAAGCGGCAGCCAATCCACCCGTGGGCATCATTGGTTTTCTGATAATTGAGCGCAACAACCGTATTGGCAAAGGCAAAGAAGGTGGTATCGGGGCCGCGCTTTTCGGCCAATCGCTTGTCCAGTAAACTGTACTCTCTGTTGAGCATTTTCACCAACCTTGACTCCACAACGTAACGCCCGCTTTCCTCAACACCGTAAATAGCGTCGCTGAATGTCATGTCATAGGCCGAAATGGTTTTGGCAATCGTGCCCGAAGAACCACCCGCCTTAAAAAACATGGCGGCCGTTTCCTGCCCGGCGCCAATTTCGGCAAATGACCCGTAGATCTTACGGTCCAGGTTGATACGTAGCGCTTTTTGCTTCGTGCCTATATTTTTCTCGTACATCGTATGGACGGCTTACTAAAGCTAAAGTTATGCTATATAACGTCAAAAGCAGCCCTATAGGACTGCTTTTGACATGAAAATTATGTGTCTCTATTAAGGCTGACCCGGCAGCTTATCGGAAAAAAACATGTTACTCCCACCGGCCTTGCGCTCGATAGACGAACCAACTGAGGGCGTTTCCACACCCGTGCGGGCAGCAACCCTAGCCGTCCGGCCACCCGTAATCTGGAAGATGGCCTCGTTCAGCAGGGCATCGCTAATATCGCCCAAGGGTTTCCAGACCACATTCGTAAATTCTTTCACTTCTACCTTTGGAGTAAAACCCGTGCTGTAATCAGACACGTTCTGCGCGTTAAAGGTTTTGGACACAATCGGCTGCATTCCCCACTTAATCCGTCCTTTGTTATCAGTTATGGTGATCGATCCAACATTCTTGCCGTAGGAGGTAGAGCCCAGCGTAACGACTTCCATGTAGGGGCGCAGGCCGTTTATGAGCAATTCACTGGCCGATGCTGAGCTGGAGGTCGTCAGTACAAACAGCCGCTGAAGATTACCCCCAACGTTATTGGCCTCGTTGGCGAAGAAACCATTGAACGAATCGGTTTTATTTTTATTATCATACGCTTGATATTCAGTCGTAAGCGTCTTGTTGTACTCCTTTTTATAAAATAGCTTCGAGTTGTCGATGCCCCGGCCAATCAGGCTGCCCAGCACGGTAGACGATGATACATAACCGCCGGGATTGTAGCGCAGGTCCAGCACGAGTTCCGAAATACCCTGCGCCTTGAACTTTCCAAACACGGTACGTAATTGCTGATCGTAGGCCGCTGATTTCGAATTGTTGGGACCAGGCACAAACTGATTATAAACCAGATACCCTACTTTTTTACCTTGAATGGTATAAACTGAATCGAGATAAACCGGGTTGGCCTGGTATACCTCCGCCGTGATCGTCTTCGTTACGTTCGCATCGACAATCTTACTGTTTTCGATGGTAGCAAACCCGTATGTTTTGGTGTTTCCTTCGCCAAAAATCAGCTCTCTATAATTTGCATTAGTCAGTTTTGTACCGTTTACGGCGTTGATGATGTCCCCGCGTTTCACGCCTGCTTTCGAAGCCGGCGAATTATGTTGTACATACAGCACTTTAGCAATAATGTCCGACGAACCAGCTTCGCGCAGGAACAGCTTGAACTCCATGCCAGTGGTCGTCTGCTCGCCACTCAGGCTGGCCTTGAGCTCGGTAGCGCTCTCCTGAATCCAGGAAAACCGATCACCGGTCGGGTTGGTGGTTGCATTAAACTTATTAAGAATAGAGTCGAAAAACAGACCCGGTTTCTGAGATGCGTTAGGCGATGCCGGAAGCTTGTCGTTCCAGTAATACCAGAACTTCATATTCTCCAGAATCCAGTTGTTTATTTCTGTATCCGTAACGGCCCCCGTAACAGCGGTGGTCGAAATAACCGCCGGGGCAGCCGGCGCTATTTCTTCGGCTTTGCGGCAGGAGGTAATCAGAAAGGCTCCGGAAGCCATTAGAATCAGGCCTGAACGCCAAAAAGAATGTACTACGTTCATGAAGAGTTTGTTGGATTAGCTTTTGTATGCTTATACTAAACGCAAAAAAAGAAAAAAAGATGCATTAACAAAGCGTTAATTGACTGGTTTAGCCACCCTCTTTACGAATACCCGTTATCGCTTAAACACCTAAAGTGGGCCTTTAGCAAGAATACGGAGCGGACGGACAAGTTTAGGTTTACTATTGCTCTCACTATCCAAGTCATTACCAGTTGACCTTCCTCTTTTTTAGTATTGTCACTTATCCGGAATAACG
The DNA here is from genome assembly GCA_035296465.1 of Spirosoma sp. Classification (GTDB taxonomy): domain Bacteria; phylum Bacteroidota; class Bacteroidia; order Cytophagales; family Spirosomataceae; genus Spirosoma. The sequence continues at coordinate 1,015 of DATHAW010000584.1, read as the reverse complement.
CGCGGATTCTGAAATAGACCTTTCTAAGCATACCAAAGCCGGATGGTCTATCCGGCTTTGGTATGCTCAGGAGAACGCGTCCTCAACGTGCTTCACGCGCAGTTGACTGCCCGCCATGGTAACGGCTACGATGTCGAACCGAACGTCGAATTGCCAGTTATGGGTGGAAATGTAGTGTTCGGCGGCTTTCATCACCAGTTTGGCTTTGGCATGGGAAACAAACTCTTCGGGATAGCCAAAACTGACGTTGGTTCGGGTCTTTACCTCCACAAACACCAGTAGCCTGTCTTTTTTAGCTACGAGGTCTATTTCAGCATGCTGGTGGCGGAAATTACGGGCCATAATTTCATAACCTTGTTCCCCTAAAAAGCGGGCCGCTTCGGCTTCGCCTTTTTTACCAGTTTCATTATGCTCGGCCATTACGAGATGGGATTGGAACAGCAAGTACAGATCGAACCAAATAAGCCACTTTTGCTGTTATATTTAGCAGACGTGAGCGCTGCATTTTTCGTAAAGCAATGAATAGTCGCGTCAATAAGCAAGTAGAGGTTAGGGAATTAGGGCTGATTGGATATCAGGAAGCCTGGGATGAACAGGAGCGATTGTTTACCCGGATCGTTGATCAAAAACTCAGCAACCGAACCCTGCCCCACCAGGCGCAACAACTTACCCCCAACTACCTGCTCTTTTGCCAGCACCAGCATGTGTATACCCTGGGCACGAGTGGTCACGTAGACAATCTGCTGGTCGATCAGGACCGGCTTGTTAACGAATTAGGGGCGACGTTCTTTAAAATCCGCCGTGGGGGCGATATTACGTACCATGGTCCGGGTCAGCTGGTGGGTTATCCTATTTTGGACCTCGATAATTTCTTTACCGATATTCACCGCTATATGCGGTTACTGGAAGAAAGTATTATCCTGACGCTGGCTGATTATGGACTGGACGCTGGTCGCATCGACGGGTTAACGGGTGTTTGGCTCGGCTACAGGGATGATTCTCCTCAGCAAGACGG
>DATHAW010000583.1:0-5155 GCA_035296465.1 Spirosoma sp. | reverse complement strand
GATGGTCAGAAAAATGTACAGCGATACATCCCGGGGGGGCAGCTGGTCGAGCACAATGTCGTCCAGGACAGGGCCGGTATGCCGCTCGATGGTCTGGAAAAATCCGGGAAACGTCATAAGCAGGGCGATAGTACCCAGGAGACCGATAAAGAATTTCCAGCGAAAGACAGGGTGCTGCCAGGCTGTGTGCCAGGCTAAATCAACGGTAGGATCAGGAGAAAGTAAGCCCATTTGTCATCTAAAAAGGCCGCAAAGGTACGATAAGACCAGCGCATACGCCAACGATAAGTTTATGCTCATACCATCAGCAGCCGCCACACCCCCGAAAGCAACAGCAGGAGCAACCCTGCCGGCGTCAGAACTTTCCAGCATAGGTGCATCATCTGATCGACCCGAAAGCGGGGGAATGTCCAGCGCACCCACATCTGAACCAGCACGATAACGTACGCCTTTGTCAGCAGCCAGAATCCGCCCGTCAGGTTGCCCCAGGCCGTGCCCGGTGCGCCACTGGTCCAGTCGGCGAGCCGGAGCGGGCCGATGTTAGGCAGGGGCGTGTTCCAGCTCCCCAGGAACAGCACCACTCCCAGAAACGACACCAGCAGCATCATGGCGTACTCGGAGAGGTAGATAAGGGCAAACCGCATACCTGAATATTCGGTATGAAACCCACCCACAATTTCGGATTCGCCTTCGGGCAGGTCGAACGGGGCGCGGTTGCTTTCGGCCAGGGTGCAGATAAAAAAGATGACGTAGGCCACCAGCAGGAATGGGTTTCGCAGGATATTCCAGGTAAAGATGCCGCCCCAGACTGTTACATCGATGCCTAGCCCTTTTAGACCAAACAGGTAATTGGTGCCGGTGGTGTAGATGCCCTGCTGAAAACTAATCTCCTGCAAATTGAGCGTCTGCCCAATCATCACGACACACAGGATAGTAAGACCAAGCGGGATTTCGTAGGAAATGATCTGCGCTACCGAACGCATCGCGCCAAACAGCGAATACTTGTTATTGGACCCCCAGCCCGCCATCAGAATGCCCACTACGTCGAACGAAACGATGGCCATCAGGTAGAACACACCCACGGCCGCACCCGATCCCTGCAGGTCGGGCGTGAGGGGCAGCACCGCAAAGCCCGCAAACACCGACGAGAAGATGATGGCCGGTGCCAACAGAAACAACCGCCGGTCGGCCGCCGTTGGCACGATGTCTTCTTTCTGTAATAGCTTCAGCAGGTCGGCGAAGAGTTGCAGCAGGCCCCACTTACCGGTTTCCATGGGCCCCAGCCGGTCCTGCATGAACGCCGACAGTTTCCGTTCGGTGTAAACACCAACGATGACGAAACCAGAGGCCATGGCGAGGAAAATGGGGAGGGCAAGCATAATTAGTGATTAGTTAGAGCCGTTCATCACCAACCTTAAAACTCAGCCTGCTTCGGGGCTCTTGGAAAAGGAATGACGTCGCGAATGTTGCCCATACCCGTCACGAACAGCACCAGCCGCTCGAAACCCAGCCCAAAGCCCGCGTGGGGGGCTGATCCGAACCGGCGCGTATCCAAATACCACCAGAGTGCATCCGGCTCAATTCCTACTTCCTGCATTCGGGCAGTGAGTTTGTCCAGGTCATCTTCGCGCTGCGACCCACCAATGATCTCACCGATTCCCGGAAACAAGACATCCATTGCCCGGACAGTTGGTCCCGGAGCCGCGCTCGACTCAACGTCCTGTTTCATATAAAATGCCTTGATGTCGCGCGGGTAGTTGGTTAATATCACCGGTTTTTTAAAGTGTTTCTCGACCAGGTACCGCTCGTGTTCCGACTGCAGATCGACGCCCCAGCTTACCTCGTATTGAAACTGCCCTTTTTTAGCAGGTTTTGAATTTATAAGAATCTCTACAGCCTCGGTGTAGGTTAGCCGTTCAAACTCGTTGCTGATGACAATCTGGAGTTTTTCCAGCAAACTCATTTCGCTTTGTTCTTCTTTCTTTTTGGTTTTCTCTTCCTCCTTTAGCCGGTTATCCAGGAACGCCAGATCGTCGGCGCAGTGCTGCAGTGCGTATCGGATGACGGTTTTGACAAAATCCTCGGCCAGACTCATGTTGTCTTCCAACTCGAAAAAGGCCATTTCCGGTTCAATCATCCAAAACTCAGCGAGGTGGCGGGTTGTGTTAGAATTTTCGGCGCGGAAGGTAGGCCCGAAGGTGTATATTTTTCCTAAAGCCAGCGCCCCCAGCTCGCCCTCCAACTGCCCCGACACGGTTAGGTTGGTTTCCCGACCGAAAAAATCCTGGCTGTAGTCGACCCGCCCGTCGTCGGTGAGGGGTGGTTTGGTGGCACTGAGCGTCGTAACGCGGAACATTTCGCCCGCACCTTCGGCATCCGATGCCGTAATGATAGGCGTGTTGAGGTAGAAAAATCCGTTGTCGTTGAAGTACTTATGCACAGCAAAGGCCAGCGCGTGCCGCACCCGCAGAATGGAACTGAACGTATTAGTACGGGGGCGCAGATGGGCAATCTCACGCAGGAACTCCAGCGAGTGCCGTTTGGGTTGCAGCGGGTATTTGTCCGGGTCGGCGGGACCGTAGAGGTGGACATGGGTAATCTTCAGTTCAATTGCCTGCCCGGTACCCTGCGACTTCACTAACTGCCCCGTAAAGGCTACGCAGGCTCCGGTTGTTATGAGTTTGAGGGTCTCGTCGAGTAGTTGGCCTGGTTCCGCCACTGCCTGAAGGTTGTTGATTGTCGACCCGTCGTTAAGGGCAATAAATACAGCGTTTTTGCTTTCGCGCTTGGTGCGAACCCACCCTTTTATGGTCACCTCAGTACCGGGATGTGCGGTTTTTAGTACGTGCTGAATGGATTGATAACTCATGCTGAAGCGGCAATGGGATGGTAGTTACTGGGGCAAAAGTAGGCATTGTCGCGTGAATCGTTCAGACAGATTTACAATTGCCGGCGGTCACCACGTCAGGTCGGCCGACCATTGTTCCCGGCTCAGCGACCTGGTGAGGTAAGAAAACTCGTTTGGGCCGATCTCCAGCCGGGCACACAGCGGAAAGCTGATGGGCCAGTCCCACCAGTCTGGCACCTGATCAAAACGAAATTCGAGGTCAAAACAAACGGTGCCGTCACTGGAGCCGGGCAGGCGGCTGATCTGACGAACAGCACCCGATAGGGGTAGTGGTTGCTCACCGGTGCCATCCGTCAGCCAGTGTTGCAGCGCCACTAGTTCGGATACCGTGAATAACGTGGCGAAAGGCAGACGAAGTGGTTCTGGGCGGGGTTCGCGCGAGGGGGGACGACGGGGCCAGAGGGTGCCGCTTAGCGAGACCTGCTCTTTGTCGAAGTGAAGCCCATACGACAAGGTAGAAATTTCGCCCTGAAAGCGCATAAATTAGCCATGTTACGATTGCAACGGTATTTTTGCAATAGGTAAAAGTAGTTCCTTTTATGGCCTTCAACATTAAAATGAAATTTATTGTTGAAGTTATCTTATACAAACTACGGGTTACCTGTCACTGCCATTCACCACCCATATGCCTATTACACTCTACATCGTTCGTCATGCCAAAGCAGAGGACCGGGCCATGTTTATGGCTGACCATGATCGTCGGCTAACGTCCGAAGGAATTATAGCCGCTGCCCGTATGGGCCGTTATCTGCGTAGCAAAGCCGTTATTCCCGATGTGATTGTGAGTAGTACCGCTCCCCGCGCTGCCGACACCGCCCGAGTGCTGGCCGAACAACTCGGCCATGATCCGGCCCAGATCCGGCTGGAAGGCACTTTGTTCGATGGTGGCCCCAAAGCTTACATGGCCGTTGTCAACGCGCTGCCCAGCGGGGTGCAGTCGGTCATGCTTGTTGGGCACAACCCCGACGTCTCTTACCTGGCTGAATTCCTGACGCATCAATCCCTGGGTTCAATGAGCAAAGGAGCCGTGGTTGCCCTAACCTTCGGAGATCTGGACTGGGCCGGGGTGTCGGGACGTACGGGTAGTGTAGCGTTCCAAATAGCTCCTAAGCAACTGAGCGGAAGTGAGTAACAAACAGTGACTATTGATCAACACAGGCTCACGGCCGGCCGTTGACCTGTCTACTTACTTATCGATGAAAGATTCATGAATCGCAACCGTCGTATTTTTATTATTGTGTTCATCGTGTTCACCACCCTTATAGCGTTGCTGGCTATAGACATGGCCAGCCGGACCACCGCACCGTGGAATAAACGCCGGGAGGTAGAGCGGGCGTTTCCGGCTGGTAAAGATGGCACCGCAGTCGATACACTGGCGGGCGATACGTTGCTGATACCCTGAGTCCCATGCTCCACCTAACGGCCATTCACCACGTAGCCATCATTTGCCGGGACTACGAAACGTCGAAGCACTTCTATACCAAAACGCTCGGCCTGACCGTAGTGAGGGAGGTGTACCGGGCAGAACGCGAGTCCTATAAGCTTGATCTGGCCCTGAACGGACAGTACGTAATCGAACTGTTTTCGTTTCCCAATCCGCCCCCACGCTCTACCCGTCCCGAAGCGCTGGGGTTGCGCCATCTGGCCTTTGAAGTGAGTGATCTGGATGCTGCCGTAGCGCATTTACATGACGAGGGCATACCAGCCGAATCGATCCGGATTGATGCGCACACGGGCCGCCGGTTTGCGTTTTTCAACGACCCGGACGGTCTGCCGCTGGAATTTTATGAGACGTAATAAAAGCACCAGGTAGATAATGAACTGGCGACCAATACCCTTTCAACAGGCGCCTATCCACCGATTACTTTCCTAAGCACACCAACCAGGGCGTCAACGTCTTCGGGGGTGTTGTAGAGATGCGGAGCAAGGCGCAGTACGCGGTTTCGGGCCGACACCGACACGTTTTCGGCCTGTAAGGCGGTGGCTACGGCCATCGGGTCGGCATGGTCGGGAAGCCACAGGCCAACAAGATGATGACACCGCCCTACGGTACCGTTGACCGGCTCTACCCAACATCCCAGTGATTCCAGATCGGTTAGGGCGTTGGTGAGCAGGTGGTTGGTGTACGCCTGAATGCGCGCAGGCTGCCAGTCGAGTAGCTGCGTGAGGGCGGTTTCGAGCATGGGCATATGAATGAAGTGCGCCTGCTGACCAACGTTATAGCGGTACGCTTTCGGGCGGTATTCT
>DATHAW010000582.1:0-6053 GCA_035296465.1 Spirosoma sp. | reverse complement strand
CCGGTAATGAACTGAACACCGGCTTTGTTGAGTTTGGTGTTGTTATCAGTAAAGGTGATTTTGGTGGTGGTATCGGGCACACTCGTCACACACACTAAAATTTTCATTGGTTGGGTGGTTTTAGTTAATAAAAGCCAGCAGTCGTTTTGAATCGTTAGCATCAGTCAATCGTGATCAATGGCTTTGCCTTGCTCACGACTACGGGTTAACGGTTACTTTTACGGCGTAAAAATACAAATAGGCATAAAGAAAGTATGCACGCATACTATTTTTTTCGGCACGATGAACAACGACCGTATCCAGCAATTGATTCGATTTGTACAGGAAGAACCGGGTGATCCGTTCAATGTTTACGCCTTGGCGATGGAATTTATAAATGGTAAGCCGGAGCAGGCAAAGCCTTATTTCGATCAGCTGCTATCCAGCCATCCTGAGTACCTGCCGACCTATTACCACGCGGCTGCGCTATACGCCGACTTGGGCGACCGCGATACGGCAGCCAATCTGTACGAAAAAGGAATTGCACTGGCGCGGGCGCAGAATAACTCCAAAACACTACTGGAATTGCAACGGGCGCAGCAGGCGTTTGAGGAGGATGGTGAAGACTGGTAATCAGCGCCGACGCTTTCGCTTGTCTTTAACTAACTCCTGCCTAAATAGGAGCGGAACACTAGCCTGCTCGGGCACGGTATAATTCAGCGCTACGTAGCTGGCCTGCTGCACTTTCGGTAAGTATACAAATCCCCGTACCGACTCGCCTGGGGCGAGGGTATTGGCTTTCAGGGCCAGTTCACGCCAGCGGTACTCCTCGTAGTCGTAGCGCTGCATCCGGTTGGCAAAGGTGCCGTAGTCGATGGCGCGTTTAGCCGCAATGGCCTGGTAGGCAAAATTGTGGGAAACCCGGTTACTAGCCCACTCACGGTAGGATCGGTTGTTGCTACTTGTCGAGACATCCGACGCCACGGCTGCTACGAGTAGAACGGTATTGAGCACTTTTGCCCGTTTCAACCGACTCTCCTCCTGTTTCCGTTTCAGGCCCATCCGCCCCGATTCGTAAGCAGGGTTGGCGGCCGTGCGGGCCAGCGGACGACTGGCGTTTGCGGGGTCGGTGAGTGTGTCCCTGGCTGCCCCAAGGGCTACGAAGCGAAAGTCGGCCGGGTTAACCTCGAAGGAGTGGTCGGTGCGGTTTTTGACTTCAATGTCGAGCGCTACGTACTCCAGGTCTTCGCGCTCGAAGGACGCTACGACAGCAACACCGTCGCGCTCGGCCTTTGTAACGGACCGGCCGTCAATCGTCGTCCTGTCGCCCGAAACCGGTTCAAGCCGGAGGGTGGTCACGGTCGGGGCGCAACTGCTCAGCGTACCGATCAAAAGGCCGAGGGCAGCTATAGAGTTGAAAGCGTAGAAAGGTTGCATAGCGAACACGTTTTCAGTTCGGCTGACTGGTTAGCAGGGTACAAAGCTACATACGAAGTCAATGCTGTTAAGTGGCCCACCGCCCCGAATTTATAGTAAACAACCGATAAATAAAAATAGCCTAATAAGTTGCCAGTCAATAAATTAAAATCGACAGATTTGACATACGAAGTAATCCTGTTGATGTATGTTTTACCGTAAGTTCGCGCCGGTTTCGCACCTCGCTCCGTTCGTGGAGTGCTACTTCGTGTGGGAGAAGCGCGACGTACTGACGCAGCCCCTGCGCATCGAGTCACCGCCAACCGGGTTTTGTTCGATGGTTTTCAATTATGGCGACGCGTACCGGGTTGGCAACGGTAAGCATATGTCGTTACTGGCTCCCCCGGCCTTTCTGACCGGGCAGGCAACCCAAAGCTACACGCTGGAACTGAGCGGGCGCATTGGTATGGTAGGCATTGTATTTAAACCAGCGGGGCTATCGTCGTTGTTTGGTTTGCCGATGTACGAATTTACCGATGAGCGCACCAGCCTGACCGATGTGCTGGGCAAGCCGCTTCAACCCTTGCACGACCAGCTTGTAGAGGCTGGCGGCCCGCTCGAACGGGTTCAACTCCTCGACCAATTTCTAAGTCGGCAGTTACTCAAGAAAGGTAATCCGTTTGACCGTACCGATTATGCCGCAAACCTGATTACAGCGCGAAAGGGCGTAGTGAACGTGGGCGAACTGATGGATGATTTATACGTTTGCCGACGGCAATTTGAGCGGCAGTTTTTGCAGAAGGTGGGCGTCAGCCCTAAATATTACGCCCGTATCCGGCGCGTAGGCTACCTATGCGCTCAACTGGCGGGTAAGCGCTGGCAGGTGGCCGACTGGCACGATTTGATCTACCAGTGCGGCTACTACGACCAGTCACACTTCATCCGCGAGTTTACCGAGTTTACGGGCAAGCGGCCAACGCTGTACGTCAAACACAATTACGAGCTGGCGCACCATCTGTCCTGAGCGAATGTCGCATTTGTACAATTTCATGCCCTAGCCACCCGGTAGCTTTGTCGTCAGCAATACGCCATTTTCTTGAAAGACGATGAAGCAACTCCTGCTACTCCTGACACTGCTGCCCACTCTGGCATTTGAGTCTGACGACTCGGTATTGAGCAACACAAAATCTCGCTCGATAAAGGCCAGTTTGTGAAGCAGGACTGGGAAGGCAAACTGCGCGAAGTGTGCGCCAAAGCTCCAGCACGAATAAAATGAGTTCATATTCTTTTCACACCATCTATCTATTTACCCAAATGCGAACCTTGACCACAGTACTTATTGCTTTCTGGCTGCTCCCTTCAGGCAGCTACGCCCAGAAAAGCTGGACCGAAGCTGACCGCAGCTACACGGTCGATAATCTCAAACGCACCCGAGACGAACTGACGCGCGAAACCCAGAACCTGACGAATGCCCAATGGCATTTTCATGAATCGCCCGACCGTTGGAGCATTGCCGAAGTGGTAGAGCATCTGGCCTTATGGGAAATCAGCTGGGCGCGGGAAATCGGGATGGGTATCCGCAATAAGCCCCAGCCTGAACTGAACCAGACCAGCAAACCCGACAGCTACTATGCTGAGTGGATTATGGAACCGGCTCCCCATAAATCACCCGATTTCTCACGGCCAACCGGTTTTATCGAAGGCAAAAACAACCTGCTCTTTTTCACAAAGCTGCGCGATCAAACCATCGATTTTGTCAACACAACACAGGCCGACATGCGGGCGCATTTTGAACTAACTGCCACGGATAATCCCCGGAATATGCACCAGGTATACATCTATCAGTGGGGCCACGTCGACCGGCACCTGCGGCAGATTCGTAAGATCAAAGCGCACCCCAATTATCCAACCGCAACGCTTACTAACAAATAAACCCCTAAACCCCGAGTAACCATGCAAACCGCACAACAGGAATCTGTTCGCGACCTCACGGTCTCTGATCTTACCCGAAAAGGCGCGTGTCTGGCCTTCTTTACCGCGTACGACGACCTCGACACCGCCCGCATGATTGGGCTGGCGGCTCCCAATGCTACCGTTCACTTTTTGCCCCTGGGCGAGGGAGGCAAAGGCTCATTCTGGGAGTTTGGTAAAGTGGTCTGGGATCTGCTGATCGACTGCTTTCCCGACATCAGCAATACGGTCGATCATTTATCGGCCGAAGGCGATACAATTACGGCTAACGTAACCATCGGCGGCACGCAGGCTAAAGAGTTTATGGGCATTGCCAGCCGGGGATGCCGGTTCGATTCAGACCATGTATTCGTGTTTCAATTCAATGAAGCCGATCAGATTCAGCACCTGACTATCAACTGGGACCACGCCAGTTTTATGAAGCAGCTGGGCAGTTAAAAAGCGATGGCCTCAGGCGGAGAGGGCGGTGTGGCTGCTAGCCGTGCCATCCTCTCCGTTTTCAGGCTGGTTTCAACGGTAAATAACTTTATAAGGTACTGAATATAAGGTTTTTGTATATTGACATCTCCGGCTGGTTTCACCCTGATTTATCCAGCCCTATCCGCTATGAATTCCACCCGTCTGTTGCTCGTCGAAGATCATCAACTCATTCTGGATAGTCTGCAAACGCTCTTTATGTCAATGTCGGGTGTGCAGGTTGTTGGCCTAGTTACCGACAGCCGCCGGGCCGCGATGAACTCGAAAAGGCCGTGACAACGCTGATGCAGGGCCAACGCTATTTCAGTCCGGAAGTAATGGAACAGCTGGCGCAGGTCGAAGAAAGAGGAACCGCGGATTGTGACCTGCTCACGGCGCTCACCGACCGCGAGGTAGACGTGCTCCGGCAATTAATTATTGAAAAGAGCCAGCCAGATGTTGCGCAGACCCAGAAAAGCTGTCACTGCTACGACTGCGAGCATGGCGATATTTTGCCACGGCCGGTTGCGGTATTCATCGGATAACAGCGTTTTATTGTTCACTGCAATCAAGAGGAACACCGTCACAACGGGTAGCAGTAATACATTGGCGGCTTGAGCCAGCACGATGACCGGCACGGGTTTGACACCCAGCAACCCAAACACCAGCCCGACGGTCATAACGCCAAGCCAGGTGGCCCGGTACGCGCCCGACTGTTCGGTCCAGCCGAGCAGGCTCCGGCCTGTAACGGCTGCGGCCAGCGGAGCCGTGAGCGCTGAGGTGAACCCGGCGGCAAACAGGCCAAATGCGAACAGCATACCCGCCCAGCTACCCAGTCGGCTGGCCAGCGTCTGCGCGACGGTCTGAAAGGTAAAGTCGCCTGTCACGAGGGTGCCGGATACCAGAATAGCCATCGAAATCAATCCGCCGATCAGCACCGCCAGGCCGATGCCCCAGCGCATTTCGGCCAGTGACTGGCCCTGGCCGATACCCGAGCCGAGAAAGAGATTGTAGGGTACGATGGTCGTTCCGATGAGACCAATCACCAGTACGGCTCCATCGGATGGGAGGGAAGGTGTGACCAGGGCTTTCGCCAGAGCGCCCACGTCCGGCGAGGTATTAGCGGCAACATAGGCAAAGGCGAGACCCATACCGAATACGACCAAACCCAGAAAGTTAGCGATCAGCCGGGTGGAACCCTGCCACAACAAGGCTAGGCAAATGATGCCGACAATGAGTGTAAGCCCCTCTGTCGATACCCCCGTCAGCAGCGACAGACCTGATACCGCACCCAGGATGTTGCCTGCCTGGTAAGCTGCGCAGCCAAGGGTGACGGCACCGAACAGCGTACCCATCAGCCAGCGGACGCGCGGGCCGTAGGTCTGCGTGAGCAGTTCGCCAAGGCTTAGTCCTGAGGCAATGGTGACACGGGCGGCTGCTTCCTGCAACAGGATCGTACTGAGGGTAGAGAAAGTCAGCGCCCAGAGCAGGTTGAGACCAAAGCGTGAACCGGCCATGGCGCAGGCCGTAACCGAACCCGGACCAATGAAAGCGGCCGAAATGACCGACCAGAATAAAACGCTGCCAAGACCGGCACGGAGGGAAAGGGCTTTTGGCATGGGCAATGATAGGCGTAGTTACCAGGTATGTAAACAGGGGCTTTTCTCAATTTTCCAAACTTAATTAATCCAGCAAAGTATTGAACGTAGCGTGATGCTGAAACTGGAAGTAAATGGAAGATGAGGAAAACGAAGTGGCCATTTCGCTCGAATCGGTGGAAGTGGGCAACCGCAGTGGGGGCGTAGAGGAACTGTGGCTCCATACGAATGTAGGGACAATATCGGCTCGTTATCACGGCACGCAGGTGTCTGGACCGGCTGTAGTGTGGGTAGGCGGGGCCGGGGGTGGTTTAGACGGCCCGGCTGGTGGTCTGTATCCACGCCTTGCTGAGCGATTAACGGCCGACAGCATTGCATCGCTACGGCTGCATTACCGCGAACCTAATAATCTGGAAAATTGCGTAATTGATACGTTGGTGGGCGTACAATACGTATGCAACGATCGAGGTCACGACCGCGTAGCCTTAGTTGGTCACTCATTTGGTGGGGCGGTCGTGATTAGCGCCGGAGCATTGAGTGAGGAGGTCGTTGCGGTGGCTGCTCTTAGTAGCCAGACCTACGGAACGGCTCTGGTCTCCCAACTAAGCCCACGCTCCTTACTGCTTATGCACG
>DATHAW010000581.1:0-1667 GCA_035296465.1 Spirosoma sp. | reverse complement strand
CATAGGCCCAGTATCCACCCATCAGAATGCCAACACCAAGAATCATGGCGCCGAATAGCGTCCAGGGCAGGGCGGGCCGAATCCATTCGAGCGGCTGGTTGCGCCACAGTCCGGCTATGCAATAAGCAAATGGCACGAGCGTCAGGGCGAAGCCCAGAAACAGCGTCGGTGGGTGAATGACCATCCAGTAATTCTGGAGCAACGGGTTCAGGCCATTACCATCTTTTGGAACGAACGTAGGATCAGCTGTGAAAATCGGTGCATCGGGCATGGCCTCTCTCAGCAGCAGAAACGGCGACGAACCAATCTTGAACGTATCGCCGAAAACAACACCCAGGATCATCGACGCCAGAAACGCCTGCACCAGTGCAAAGATGGTCATCATGGGAGCTTCCCACTGGCTACCGCTTTTTCGGGTCAGAATGGCACCGAGTACGGCGTTCCAGAATAGCCAGAGCAGAAACGAGCCTTCCTGACCTTCCCAGAAGCAGGAAATCATGTACTGAACGGGCAGGGCTAACGATGAGTGACTCCAGGCGTAGTGATACTCGAAATAGTGGTTATAGATAATCCAGTACAGGCTAACGGCAACGCCAAGTATGGCTAAACCGTGAACATAGAACGCCCACCGGGCCAGCGTACGCCAGTCGTCTTTTTCGGCAACTAATGCCCCGGCTTTATCAACCGGCTTCGACGGGGCTTTTCGCTTCGTGGTTTTACCCCCGAAGCTTGACTCCCCCGCATAGGCTAACTGTGGCTCTTCGGTTACCACAGCTTGTGCGGTGTTGCGACGACCCAGCGATGACAGAAAATAAGCGACCGTTGCTACCAGAGCGGTAACGAATGACAGAATAACGAAAAAGTGGCCGAGTTGCCCGACTGTGTTGTGTATCATCTTTTACAATTGTGCCGTTTTTGCTTCGTGCTCCGTTGTCTCTAACTTGTCGTTCTGGTATTTAGAGGGGCACTTAAGCAGAATTTTGTTGCACTGAAAATGATCGCCCTTCATAGCGCCAATAATGACTACCTGTTCCGACCGATCGAAATCCTGCGGTTTAGGACTATTGAAAATTACCTTCTCAGCATGCTGCTCATTATCGACTAGCGTAAACTCAAAGTGATTCGGGTCAATAGCCGGATTATAAAGCATATCCGTAATTCGGCCCTGCGCATCCTTCTTTACCTTGCCAACAACGTGAATCATCTTGTCGTCACCTTCCTTAGCGAGTTCACTGGCCTGTTTGAACGTAACGTACGAGCTGGCGTCGCCCGCCGTAGAAACAATGATGCCGATAGCCAGCGCAATGACGATGATACCAAAAATGTGAGAGAGTTTCATATTGGTTAAACGGTTTGTCTTTTCTTGCTTTGAATAGGGAAAACGGTAATCAAAAGACTCATAAACTATAGTTGGTCTTCTTTTCCTTTACTTCCTTTTCCAGTTTGCCAATCTGCCGGTCGAGCCGGACAAGGTAGATAATTATCCCCGCAAAGACAGCGGTAATAACGGCCACTACGACCCAGATTTTACCATCGGCCCGGAGCCGGTCAGCCATCTCGACTCCATTGGCAACGGGTTGCTGGGCCAGGAGATTCTGACTGAACAGGAGCAGAGCCGCTAAAAAGGCTTTAATTGGAAAAGGCAGTCGCATGGGAATGGATAAATG
>DATHAW010000580.1:0-2423 GCA_035296465.1 Spirosoma sp. | reverse complement strand
CGAATAGTAATGGCCAAAGGTCTGCTTTACCGTTTGCGCCCTTCCAGGCGATTAACCGACAGGACATTCAGAGAATGCACAATATGGATCAAGTGAAGTGGGGAATTATCGGCTGCGGTGACGTAACCGAGGTGAAAAGTGGCCCGGCCTTTAACAAGGTGCTCAATTCAACGCTGGTGGCCGTTATGCGCCGGGACGCCGAAAAGGCCGCTGATTACGCAAAAAAACACGAAGTGCCCACCTGGTACGATGACGCTGATGCACTTATCAACGATCCCAATGTCAATGCAGTCTACGTAGCAACACCACCCGGCAGCCATGCCGATTATGCCATTCGGGCTATGCAGGCGGGTAAGCCCGTTTACGTGGAGAAACCAATGGCTTTGAATGCGGCCGAGTGCGAAGCCATGAATCGGGTAAGTCGGGAAACGGGGGTGCCTCTTTTCGTTGCCTTTTACCGCCGGGCGCTTCCCTATTTTTTGAAAGTCAAAGAGCTGATCGATCAGCAGGTCATCGGCGATATTCGTTACGTTCGCGTTGAGTTGAACTGGCAACCCGATGATCGCGAAGTGGGAGCACAACCTAACTGGCGGATTTCTCCGGAAATTTCAGGGGGCGGGCTTTTTCACGATTACGCAGCGCACCAATTTGATTTTCTTGAATATGCGCTGGGTCCCATCAAAACCGCCCAGGGTATGGCCCGCAATCAGGCGGGACTGTACCCCGCCGACGATATTGTCGTGGCTAATTTTGAGTTTGAATCTGGTGTGTTGGGCGTGGGATCATGGTGCTTTACGGCGAACAAAGAGCAGCGCATCGAACAAACGCAGTTAATTGGCTCAAAAGGGAAAATCACGTTTTCTTTCTTCGAGAATTTCATCATCCGCGTAGAAACGGAAACCGGCTCCGATGACTACACAATTCCATTTCCAGCCCATGTACAGCAGCCATTAATTGAGCTGATCGTGAAGGACCTGCGGGGTGAAGGAAAAAGCCCCAGTACGGGCGAAACCGGGGCGCGATCAAGCGCCATCTTAGACTCGATAACCGCGCGCTAAATACAAGCCAAACGTCAGTTGACACCTTCAGCCTAATAGTACTGCTTCCAGATGTGAGCAGGTAGCTATTTGTTGCCCAAATACCTGAAACTGCTCGTAGTTGCTAATGCGTTAGATGCTCCTGTGTACCCTTAGGATGGTTAGTGTAATAGCTGAAGGATAAGCAGACTATTAGCCGATTTCATTAAGATACCGGAAAATAAATACCCTGATCAGGGGATAGTCAGCTGTATCCGGATTTATCATATTTGCTTGTCAATCTCCTGATTTACATCACTTAAGTATTAATTTATTTTCATGTCTTCATTGGTCATAGTATGAAACAAGTAAATTTTATCCGCTTGCTTTTTGCTTTTAGTTTAGTCCTGCTCACGGTCGGCGCAGCCGCAGCACAACCCAATCCGAAAAAGATGAAAATACTTGTCCACATCACCCACGGTCCGGCCGATGCCACACGGGCGGCACTGGGCTTTCTGGTTGCTAAAACGGCCCTCGAAGAAGGGCATACCGTTTCGCTTTTTCTGGCGGGCGACGCCGTTACGTTGCTCCGTGATGCCGAACTGAATTCTGTTACCGGACTCGGCACGGGCAAACTGCGCGAACACTTCGATGCCATTGTGAAAGCGGGCGGCAAGTTCTACTTATCGGGCATGTCGTCCAAAGTCAGAAACGTGACCGACGTCGATATTACCGGAAAACCAGCGGAGTTTGCAATGCCCAACGTACTGATCCGGCTCTCGGTTGATAGCGACCGAATGTTTACGTATTAATTGCTTATTGGCTAAACGCCTTTCTTTTTGAAGCTATACCCACCGCACCGAGCAAGCCAAACCACACCGGCAAACCAGACAGAATGGCCAGTAAGCCGCCGATGAATACAGCAAACACAACCGTCTGCCAGCGTAAGGATAAGATCGAAAAATTATAAAGGAGTCTTTTATTTTTTTATCATTACAAAAAATGTGTGTACGCTGTATATAAATGGTAAGCGACAGCAACGCCCTGCACATGCTTATTATAACCGCTTATCTTCCAGATTGTCGTCGTTCTTATACGAGGACGACATCTGGTCTTTCTCTATGTTAACTCGTGCTAAAACACCAGTGAACCACATAGAGGTAACTGCTAAAGCCAGAGCGTTTCGTTTTCTCAGGAGTCAATGTATGATACTCTAATGAAACGTATTGACACCTTTTGATTGGCTGCTTGGCTATCTATCGGTCACCTATCGCATAATCAACGCTTACCTTCGCCAATAAGATTATCACGAAAGTCTAACATTTTGATCCTTGCGATCATCTATCCGCACGTAATCCAGGTTTTGCCAGTTGACTATTCGATTTACTCTTAGGAATACAGCTGTGA
>DATHAW010000579.1:0-1588 GCA_035296465.1 Spirosoma sp. | reverse complement strand
GCCCTGTTGCCGGCTGAAGCACCTAATTTTGCCAATGACGTAACCCTCGCTCCAGACGGTACGGCGTATGTGACAGATTCGTTTTCACCCGTGATTTATAAGGTTGCACCGGATGGAACAGCCAGCATCCTGGTGAGAGATGACGTCAGATTCTCCAGCCCCACTTTTGGCCTGAATGGCATTGTTTATCACCCCAACGGCTACCTTATTGTGGCCAACACAGGTCAAGGAAAACTGTATAAGGTTGATTTAATGAACAGCAATGCGGTTTCGGAAGTGCAGGGAACGGGCGCTTTGCCCGGCGATGGTCTTACGCTGCTCAACGGCGACCTGTATGTCGTTACGGGAGGCAGCCGAGTGGCTCAGGTGCGCAGCACCGACAACTGGCAAACAGCATCGATCGTTAAGTTTGATGCCACTGGCTATCTGGGCGCAACGACCAGTGTAGCCGTGAACAATCAGATATATACGCTCAACGCGCGTATCGGACAAAACGGCACCGACCGGGATTTCAGTATTCAGCGATTCCGGTAAACGTATTGAGGTAAAACAGAACGGTCGGCTTTGTTTCTAAAGCCGACCGTTCTGTTTTACCTCAATACGTTATTAATCGGGCAGTACACGAATCATAATGTTTTTATAGAATACTTTGCTTTTGGGGTCGTGGCCCTGCAAGGCAATGGTGCCCGCGCTGAGCTTCTTGCCGCCAGTGCCGTTGCTTATGCTATCAGGCTCGGAGTACTGATTAATAATCTTATCGTTGACCCGAATGGTCACTTTTTTGCCCTGAACGGTTATCTGCTCCGTATACCATTCGTCATCTTTGACAAACGTTTCTTTTACGTCCTGTAAGCCATAGACACTGCCGGTTTTGCGCCAGTCAGTATGCGTCTGATTTACCTGAATTTCGTAACCCTTGCCGGGCCAGCCTTTGTCTTGGTATGCCGTGTGAATGAACATGCCGGAGTTGGCACCGGGCATGGTTTTGACCTGGGCTTTCCATTCAAAGTTTTTGAAGGTATGGTTGTTAACGGGTCCATCGTAGAAGAGGTGTGCCCGAGGCCCGAATACCATGATAGCGCCATCCTGCACGCTGAACGTAGCCGGATTTTCGGCGGCTTTCCAGCCAGTCAGGGTTTTACCATCAAAGAGACTGACCCAGCCGTCGGCCAGTGGGCGAATGGTTAGGTTTAGAAACAGGGCGCTCATGGCGATGCTCACCCAAAAAAAATACTTTTTCATAGTCCTGTCGTGTTGCGTTTAGTATCAAAGCAGAATAGACCAAAAACCTAACGGTTATATCGGTTTGCCTGGTAGTCGAATTGACATTAACCCGTTTATTTCGGATACTTGATCCCTTGTTCCGCCTGACCGTCCGCCATGCCCGAAGCCTTTCTGTATTTTCTCTGGCAATATCAATACTTTGCCAAACCTGATCTGGCTACTACCGACGGCGACTCGGTTCAGGTGCTCCATCCGGGCTTCCGAAACCACGACAGCGGGCCGGACTTTTTCAATGCCCGCCTGCTGATCAACGACGTAGAGTGGGGTGGAACCGTGGAGATGCATACCAAAACGTCGGACTGGC
>DATHAW010000578.1:0-3595 GCA_035296465.1 Spirosoma sp. | reverse complement strand
GGCTTCCTGGGGGGAGCGTATGCCTTGGCCGGTCCTGTTGCTTTAGCTAACCCCGTTTTACCCACGTCAAAAAACTGGCTCGATGGGCCAATGCGGTGGGTGCAGCTTGCTTTTGTTGAACGCGATCCCGGCCAGTATGATCCTGATTTCTGGCTCAGCTATTTCAAACGTATTCATGCTGATGGTGCTTTATTGAGTGCGGGTGGGGTCGTTGCGTTTTATCCAACCAACATTCCGCTGCACCACCGGAGCGATTTTCTGGGGGATGCCGATACGTTGGGGTATCTGGTCGAAGGGTGTCGAAAACAGGGTATGTCGATCATGCTGCGCACCGACCCCCATGCCGCCCGGCAAAATGTACACGACGCTCATCCCGACTGGATTGCTGTTACGGTCGATGGACAAAAACGCCGTCATTGGGCCAATCCTGACCTGTGGGTTACCTGTGCGCTGGGACCGTATAACTTCGAGTTCATGCCGCAGGTGAATACCGAAATTATGCAGCGCTACAAGCCCGAAGGAATCTTCTCGAACCGGTGGGCCGGTCATGATATCTGTTACTGTGAGCACTGCACTCGTAATTTCAAGGCCTATGCCGGTCTGGAACTTCCCAAAAAAGTAGACAAGTTCGATTCGACGTACCGCCAGTATGCCGAGTGGCGGGTGAAGCGTCTGCGGGAGGTGTGGGCCCTTTGGGACGCCGGAATCCGCAAACAGCAACCCACGTCCCGTTTCATACCAAATGGTTTTCCCGACAAAGTAGTAACGGGCAAAGAGGCCGACCTTTTCTTTGCCGATCAGCAGGCACGGCGGGGGCTAACGGCCCCGTGGTCGAATGGAAAGGGTGCTAAGGAGTTGCGGTCTACGCTTGGCCTTAAGCCCCTGATCGGTATTTTTAGTGTTGGGATCGAGGAAGAGTTTCGGTGGAAGGATTCGGTGCAGAGTGATGCTGAAATCAGAATTTGGGTAGCCGAGGGAACCGCCAATGGGATGCGCCCCTGCTTCGTCAAATTTGGGGGTGTCATTTATGATAGGCGATGGATGGATGCAGTGGCTACGCTGTATGAAGGCTATCATCGGCATGAAAAATACCTGCGCAACACGGCTTCGCTAGCCAAGGTAGGAGTTGTGTACTCGGAGCAGACAGACCGAAATTATGGCGGCAAGCCGTGGCAGCAGAAAAGCGGGGACCATCTGGACGGCATGTACCATGCGCTGGTCGAGAGCCGCACCCCCTTCGATATGGTCAACGACCGGTTGCTGGAACCCGGGGACCTGAGCCGTTTCAAACTCCTGATTCTGCCAAATACGGCCGCCCTATCCGACAAGCAGTGTCGTCAGCTGGAAGAGTTTGTCAAAAATGGTGGGAGCATAGTAGCGACGTTCGAAACGTCACTCTATGATGAGGACGGTAAACAACGACCCGATTTCGGGTTAGCCAGCCTGTTTGGTGTTTCTTACGACCAAACCGTGGAAGGCCCTCTGCGGAATAGCTACCTGCAACTACGTCCTGATGCAGGAAACAGCCAGACCCGACAGATATTAAAAGGGTTGGACGATACGCCCCGGATTATTAACGCGGTGTATAAGGTGGCTGTGAAACCCGCAATGGCATTCCCTAGTCCCGTTACACTTATTCCGACGTATCCTGATTTGCCCATGGAGGACGTGTATCCGCGTGTTCCCGAAACCGATATCCGCGAATTATACCTACGGCAGGTTGGAAAAGGGCGGGTTGCCTACATTCCCGGCGATCTGGACCGATCTTTCTGGCAGCTGCTGAACATCGACCATGGGCAACTTTTGAGCAATGTGGTGAGGTGGGCACTCGATGAGGAGCCTGTTGCCGACGTAACGGGACCCGGCGTGGTGGACGTTACGGTATGGCGACAGACGAAATCCATGACCGTTCACCTGGTGAATCTGACAAACCCAATGATGATGAAAGGGCCTTTCCGGGAGTTGATTCCCGTAGAAGCGCAGGTATCAGTGACGGTACCAACTGGAGCAACCGTAACGGGCGTACACCTGCTGATGAGCGGACAAACGCCCAAGTTCAGCCTCAGCGCGGGTAAGGTAACGGTTAAGGTGCCCCGGATTCTGGACCATGAAATTGTGGCGCTCGATCTACGATGACGATCTACGATGACAAACTGGCATGAAGAGAAGCACGGCGCATCGACAACTTTAAAACAAATCCGGACCTCTCCGGCACATTTACTCAGTCACTGGCAAATCAGGTATGGTCTGGAAACAAGTTATTGATCCCTTTGGGAACATCGCTATATCGGTGCTAGTGGCGGCTGTGCCAGTCATGTTTATCTTCTGGGCATTGATAATCCGGAAGATGAAGGGCTACCAGTCCAGCCTGTTTGCCACCCTGATTGCCATGCTTATCGCAATTTTGGTATATGGCATGCCAATAAAACTGGCCCTGCTGTCGGTGGCGCACGGCGCCTTGTATGGCCTGTTTCCCATATGCTGGCTGGTTATTATGGCGGTGTTTCTGTTCAATCTGACTGTTAAAAGTGGCCAATTCGAAATCATTAAGCACTTCATGGCATCAATCACGTCGGATCGGCGATTGCAGGCCCTGTTGATTGCTTTTTCTTTCGGATCATTTCTGGAGGGCACCGCCGGTTTTGGGGCACCCGTAGCCATTACGGCCGCCATGCTGGTTGGGTTGGGCTTTAATCCGCTCTACGCGTCGGGCATCTGCCTGATTGCTAATACAGCCCCCGTGGCTTTCGGCTCCATCGGCATTCCCATCACCGTAGCCTCGCAGGTGTCAGGTATTCCGGAAATGCCTATCTCACAAATGGTAGGGAGAACCCTACCCTTATTATCCGTCCTGCTGCCGTTTTATTTAGTAACGATCATTGCCGGCTTTAGAAAAGCCCGCGAAGTAGGTCCTGCCGTGCTGGTGTCGGGCGTATCGTTCGCCTTTTTTCAGTGGTTTACGTCTAACTACATGGGACCAGCCCTGCCCGACGTAATTGCCGGTCTCGGCTCAATTGTTTGCCTAATGGTTTTCCTCAGGTTCTGGACGCCCAAAACGATCTGGCGGTTTGACAACGAACCCGCTCCAGCCCTTAACACCGAGGTGACATATTCGGGTGGACAGATCATTCGCGCCTGGTCGCCCTTCAGTGTGTTGACCATCACGATCATTGCCTGGGGGTTGCAGCCCGTAAAGGACGTTCTGAACGCAACCGGATCAACCCAGTTTGAATTTCCGGGCCTTCATAATGCCATTCAGGGTGGCGACGGAAATCTGATTCCCAAAGTATTTAAGTTCAACTACCTGTCCGCTGCCGGCACGGCCATATTATTATCGGCTCTCGTGGCCATCCCGCTGGTGGGGCTGACTTACCGGGAAGGGGCGAAGGTTTTTGGGGCTACGCTCAATCAACTGAAGTTTCCAATTCTTACTATAGCATCGGTGTTGGGCTTTGCTTACATCGTTAACGATTCGGGCATTACCCTGACGCTGGCGGCTGTGCTGGCCAGTACAGGTTTTCTGTTTCCTTTTTTTGCTCCGATACTCGGCTGGCTGGGTGTGTTTATCACCGGGTCTGATACGTCGGCTAATGCC
>DATHAW010000577.1:0-1918 GCA_035296465.1 Spirosoma sp. | reverse complement strand
CGGAACAGGTAGGACTTCAACGAGGTCGTAATGATCAGGCTGTCCCGTCGCTCCCAAAGCGCCAGAAACATCGCCTGTACTTCTTCTTCGGCCTCGTCAGAATCGGATAAAAACTGACGGGCATACCGGCACAGGGGTGCGTAATGCTGCCGGAATACGACCTCATACGCTCGCTCGTCGCCCTGCCGAATGGCCTCGATAACGTCCTGCTCAGTTGGTTGCACCGATCTGGGTGGATGGATGATAGGAGACGGCAAAGCTATCATTTTCGCTGAACATACGCTTGGTCAGCGGGATGACACCTATCTGCCGGTATACCCCTACGGCTTTTCAAAATAAATTTCAGTGAGAATAATCCAGCAAAAAAAAGAGCAGTCTGCGTAGGGGGAAACAGACAACTGACTGTCAGGAAACCAAATCAACGGAATCCATGCACACAATCTCCCTCATTCAGTCAGCCCGTCGCTGCGGATTAATCTTTTTAAGCTTTTACCTGATTTCTCTCTCGATCCGGGCTCAGACACTCACCCAAACCATCCGGGGAACCGTCGTAGACCAGAGCCTGCAAACACCCCTCCCCGGTGCCACAGTAGTCATACTGAACACCACCCCGCTCAAAGGCACCAGCACCGACGCCAGCGGCCAGTTTCGGCTTGAGCAGGTGCCCGTCGGCCGACAAACCCTGCAAATCAGCGTAGTGGGCTATAAAAACGCCATGTTGCAAAATATCACGGTCGATGCCGGTAAAGAACTCGTGCTGACCATCGCGCTCGAAGAAGCTATTAGCCAACTATTGGAAGTAACCGTTAAGCCAACGGTCGATAAAGATAAACCCTTAAACGAAATGGCGGCCGTATCGGCCCGGACGTTTTCGGTTGAGGAAACCCAGAAGTTTGCCGCTGCCGTGAACGACCCGGCCCGCATGGCCACGGCCTATGCCGGGGTAGTCGGGGCCGACGATGGCGGCAATAGCATTGTGATCCGGGGCAATGCACCCAACGGGCTGCTGTGGCGCATGGAAGGCGTTGAAATTCCGAACCCGAACCACTTTTCGAACCTGGGCACGGCCGGGGGCGGCATCTCAATCCTTAGTGCGCAACTGCTGGCCAACTCCGACTTTCTGACCGGGGCATTTCCGGCCGAGTACGGCAACGCGCTGTCGGGCGTGTTCGATCTGCGCCTGCGCCGGGGCAACAACGCCAAACGTGAGTACACTGTGCAGGCAGGCGTACTGGGGCTGGACGTAGCCGCCGAAGGACCAATTGCCAAAGGCTACGATGGTTCGTTTCTGGTCAATTACCGCTACTCAACGCTTGGTCTGCTCTCGAAAGCGGGCGTTGACATTGGCACCGGCGACCGCGTGTTTCAGGATTTTTCGTTCAATGTGTATTTACCGACGCACCGGGTTGGCACGTTTACGCTCTTTGGTTTTCGGGGGTTGAGCAGCAGTAAAATCATGGCCCCGGCCGATTCGACAAAATGGGTAAGCGATTTCGATCGCTATAACGAAGATTTCCGGTCCAACACCGGGGCAGTCGGTCTGACGCATACGCTGCCCTTTGGACGCAAGGCATTGTTAAAGACGGTATTGCTGGCGTCGGGCTACGAAAACCGCTATCAGAGCGATATTCTGGAACCGGCAAAGAATTACGTACCGTTGGAGCGGCACAACGAAGCCTACACAACCCAAAAGCGCATCCTGTCGACGACCCTGACGTATAAACTAAACGGCCGGCACACAATTCGCACCGGTTTTATTGGCACCCAACTCATCTACGATTTGACCCAGCGATCCTGGGAAGCCGAACAGAACCGGTTGCTGACACGCGTTCGGGTAAGCGACCAGACCAGCACCGTGCAGGCCTTCGGGCAGTGGAACTACCGGCTGTCGGAGCAGTTGACTCTTAACGCCGGACTA
>DATHAW010000576.1:0-1888 GCA_035296465.1 Spirosoma sp. | reverse complement strand
CTTTCTGAACAGAACCAGAACTCGTCAGGCATCATCCAGGGCATTCACTACACCAATTGCGCACAATGACCGGTCGGAAAGCTTGGCACCCGACCGTAACGACGGACCGCCCAATTTTCGCTGGCTTTTCACTGAATTGTTCCGGGGTTTGTTTGCCCGCCGGAGCATGCTACTATTCGGGGCTATCATCCTGGCCTACACCAGTAACGCCCTGTTTATGCGGGCCTACAACCACCATCTCATTGAGAAACTTGGCTGGCTCGATACCGACGTATCGGTGCTAACGGGAACCTACGGGATGATTGTGGCAACGGTGATTGCCTTGACGGGCGGTTACCTCGCCGACCGCATTGGGGCACGTCGGCTGCTGGTAATCATGCTGGGCGTAGTGGCCGTGTACCTGATTGGATTCAACCTGCTGTCGGAGGCCTGGGTGCAGCGCGATATAGCACGGACCGGCCTGGTGGCTTTGAATTTTTTGGACCCGGCCGTGAGTGCTGCGGCTATGCCAGTGCTGATGGGCATTTGCCGGAAGGGGGTCGAAGGATCGCAGTTTACGACGTATATGGCGTTTGTGAACCTGGGCGATATTGCCGGTACGTTCTTCGCCGGGAATGCCCTGCTCTACCTGTCTGCCCCCGCCATCGGGCTGGCTGCGGGTACGCTGGCCGTTGTGGCAGCGGGCGTTGCGCTGCTGACGGTGCGGCATTACCGCCTGGCTGGTTAGTCTGCAATTCCGCCCAGTTGCGTAGCTTGCGGGTCGTATTCATTCCAGGCCGCTATGAATTTGATTCGCCGAAATTTTTACCGCATCCTCGAAACCTCGTCGGGCCAACGGCGGGGTATCAGCCTGGTGTTTAACATTGGGCTCATCACCATCATTACGCTGAACGCCATTGCCATTGTGCTCCATACGGTGCCCGAATACAACCGGCGCTTTGAGCGGCTCTTTTATGATTTTGAGTTATTTTCGGTGATATTTTTTACCATCGAATACCTGCTTCGGTTGTGGGTTTGCGTTGAGAACGACAAATACCGGCACTGGTTCTGGGGGCGGCTGCGGTACATATTTTCTATGGGGGCCATCATCGACTTTCTGGCCATATTTCCGTTCTATTACACCCTCTTCGCCACTGATCTGGCCATCGTTCGCATTTTGCGGCTGTTCCGTATTTTCCGGCTGTTTCGCATCTCGCGCTACTCCCACGCGTTTCGCATGATTCAGCGGGTGCTGACCGATAAAAAAGAGGAACTGGTACTCAGCATGGCCTTTGTGGTATTCATGCTCATCATTGTGTCGAGCGTTATGTATTACGTTGAACACACCGCCCAGCCCGACAAATTCTCCAGTATTCCGGCAACGATGTGGTGGGGCGTCAGCGCCATGACGACGGTTGGCTATGGGGACCTTCACCCCATTACGCCCCTCGGTAAGATTCTGGGTGGCCTTGCGGCTATCCTGGGCATTGGTTTGTTTGCCCTGCCGACGGGTATTCTGGTGTCTGGGTTCACCGAGCAGATTCGAACCCAGAAAGCGCCGGCCCTACCGCACTGCCCGCATTGTGGCAAAGAGATAAATAATTGACGGTCATACATACGCAGTCGTCAAATAGCCTGTTCTGTTTGGGCGTCAAAAAGGCCTTTGTCAATGTCTCATTACCGACCGTCCTATTTTTGGGATAGATTGGACATTCGGCTCAGTTCTCTACGGTTTCCCTTTTTTATAAACGGGCTTCGTTTTCGAATCAGGCTAGGTTGTATTTTCCCCGTTTCTCCGCTTACATAAGGGCTTACCCGATGCTAAACAGGTCCTGGAAATTGTGCTCGCTAACTTATTTTTTGACCTGAACCGGGTCTCAAGGCACTGGTATCTGGTTTGAAATTCGAC
>DATHAW010000575.1:0-7274 GCA_035296465.1 Spirosoma sp. | reverse complement strand
CAACCGCACCGGCACTGACGTTACGCAGGCCGATAACACCCGAAAAGGGAGCTCTAATTTCAGTCCGCTGCAAATTCGCCTTCACCAATTCAATGTCGGCCAGCGACGAGCGCAGGTTCGTCGTGACGATATCGTATTCCTGCTGGCTGATACCACCTCGTGCCAGCAACTGCTTGTTACGATCCTCGGTACGCCGGGCATTGTCGGCCTGCGCCTGGAGCTTCTGCAGCTGCGCCCGCAGGTCAGCATCGAATAGTTTAACCAACAAGGCTCCCTTTGCTACCGGCTGCCCCTCCTGGATATTTAGCTGGGTAATGCGGGCCGATATTTCGGGGTAAATGTCTACCTGCTCTGCCGCCAGCAGCGAACCGCTTGAAACGATCTCCTCTTTGAGCCGCTGGCTGACCACCACAAACCCATTAACGGAGAGTGTCTGTCCTTTGCCGAGACCGGGTGGCCCGCCTTTAGCGCCCCCCTTGTCGCCCCCTCCTCCACCCGGACCATTGCCGGGCGCGGGGTGTAACACCTTATTATACACAATGATACCGCCGAGTACCAGAACGACGAGGCCGATAGCAATCCATCTTTTCACGAGTGAGTATTTTGCAAAAGAAAACTTAAAATTTTAACGGTTGAGCCAGTACTTTGTTACAAACTGTAAAATTACAGTGATTGATGAATATATCACATCTAAAGCATCCGAAGGTCGTTTCTTGGGGTGCGAATGCCTATTTTAGCCAGCGGAGAGAACTTTCTATCAAAGTGCGGGGGCATCTAAAGACGAATACAATAGATGCCGCAAGAAATGGAGGAGTTTGGCTTCGCTGGCGGGCGCGTCGGGTCCGGCACCAAAGTCAGTCAGCGAGGGGAGGTTATGCATAAAAAACGATTGATAGTGCGCCGTCTCAATAAGCGAGCTGGCCCGCGACCGGGCGTAGGGATAATCGGGGCGGAGTTCAAGAATAATTCCCGCTATGCGGATGCACAGGTCTTTGTATGGTTTAAACAACTGTTGGCGGTTGTCCTCCGTAACATGGCGCGTAAGGTAGGCTTTGCTGGCCTCCCGGACCACCACACTGTGCAGCGCCCGTAGGTCAATGTCGTCTGTCAGGGTCTGGTCGATGTCCCTGAGCAGCAGCAGGTTCAGCAGCCATTCTAATTTTTCGCGCGGATCGGTCAGGTTGTTAGTGCGGAACACCAGCTGAAAATCAATCCATTGCCAGTACCAGGCTATCAAATACACGAGCAGCCGGTGCTTGTTTTCAAAATACCGGTAGATGCTGGATTCTTTGGTGTTCAGGCGTTCGGCTAATTTTTTGAACGTAGCATCCTCAAAACCAATCTCATCGAACAACCTAATGCCCTGTCGGACGATCCGTCGCCCTAAATCGGACCCCTCCGGGTCACGCAGGTAAAGCCGCTCGTTCATGCGGACGTGTACTGAATATTCCATTTGTCCTGTGGTCTGACCGCCCAGCTAAAAAGTTTCTGCAAAGTAAACAGATCAGACGAGTTAGAAGTTATATTTGCAAAAAAGATAGTAATACTATCAAATAATAGTCGAATACTATCAGTTGATTGGAGTAAATATAGGTAACGTGAGTAAGTATTGGAACAAGCAGGGTAGTTACCAGGCCACTTATCGGGTAGCCTGGGTAGTCGACGGTTGTTTTATAACGATGCTGATGGGTCGGACTGCACTGGGGAAGTCGCTCATTGTAGGCATTCCCAGCGCGGACGTTGCGAAATGGGGACAACTTGAATACACCCACAAAAGTCAGTGGGGTAAGGGCCGGGCACCAGGCAACCTAAATTGTGACAGTTTTATTTTTTTCACCTTCGGCGTCGCCAGCCAGACTGAACTGGCCGTTTGGCTTATCAACCAGGGGTTACCCGGCACGGAAAACGTGGCGCTGGGCGTTGGCTACAAGACCATCTCTCCCCTAAATGGGGAAGATGCTGACCTGTTCCACGAACGCACGCTAACGCCGGGCCAGATGGTGTACGTAGCCGTCGGTCCAGATCGAAACATCACCCGCGACCGGGCGGGGCTGAACGCCCTGCTGGAACCCGGTACCCATCATATTCCGTTATCCCTGTCTACGTTCATTGGTGGTTTGGAGCAGCCCCTGACTAGGCGGGTGAGTTTGGTGGCCGACCGGATTTCGGGGCGGCACGAGCTGACGGCCCTGATTACCGGGGTTCAACTAAACATCGGCCCTAAGGTCATGATTTTGGCTTGCAAACGGGCCAATGGCCAGGTGGAGGACATTGACACCGACGCGCCGGAGACGGAGGTATTAAATCATTTTTGACACGCGCTAACATACCAAACTTATGGCTGATAAGACATTATCGTCAGAACCAACTCCAACGCCGACCCAACGATTGTTTCGTTTGCTGGACAACGACCGGAAAGACATTGGCTACGTCTATTTGTACGCCCTCGTAACGGGACTCATCAGCCTGTCGCTGCCGCTGGGTATCCAGGCCGTTTTCAATCTGGTGTCGGGTGGCCTGGTGTTTAGTTCGGTCTACCTGCTGATTGGGCTGGTCATTCTTGGCGTACTGGTAACGGGTATGCTGCTGGTCGGGCAGATTACGCTCGTGGAGGTGCTGCAGCAGCGGGTGTTTGTCAGGGCGGCCTTTGAGTTTACTTACCGGCTGCCGCGCATCCGTCCTGAGGCCTTATCGGACCATAACCCACCCGAACTGATGAACCGTTTTTTCGATGTGCTGACGATTCAGAAAGGGATGCCCAAGCTCTTGATTGACCTGACAGCGGCCGCCGTTCAAATCCTGTTCGGCATCATACTGCTGTCGGCCTACCACCCCGTTTTCATTGGGTTCGGGGCGTTTACCATCCTTATCATTTACCTTATTTGCCGGCTATACGGGCCGGGGGGAGTCAAAACCAGCCTGAACGAGTCAAAGTACAAATATAAAGTGGTGGCCTGGCTCGAAGAGATGGCAAGTCACCTGTCGGAGTACAGCCCTCATCGGTCTGGCTCGGTAGATTTGCTCGAACCCATTGATAAAATGGATGACCTGGTGGCAGGCTACATCAGTTACCGCAACGCGCATTTTCGCGTACTGAAACGGTTTTTCTACAGTGGTATCGCCTTTAAAACCCTTATTACAGGTGGCCTGCTGATTCTGGGGACATTGCTGGTTGTGGGGCGCGAGATGTCGCTGGGGCAATTTGTGGCTGCCGAACTGGTTATTGTGCTTATAACCAATTCGGTCGACAAGCTGACGTCGGGTATCGATACGGTATTTGACATGCTGACGGCCGTAGAAAAAATCGGCTACGTAACCGATATGCCCCTGACCGAATTGAGTGATGAAGCATAGAACAGAATGCGTGTGCGCCCATTGTCCATTCGTAAGTAATCATTCTTTATTACCCCCGCTTTATGCTTAACCTGTCAAATCAACGCGTGAATGAGGAGATGGTCACGCACTACACGCTGAAAACGCTGCGTGCCCTGCCGCAGTCAAACGGGGGGCGAAGGTTGGGCCGGTGGATGCTGTTCTTTCTGGTTACCGGGCTAATAATTATGTTCTTGCCCTGGCAGCAGAACATCAACGGCGAAGGCACCGTGTCGGCTCTGACACCACAGGACCGGCCCCAGACCATCCAGAACGCCATTCCCGGCCGGATCGAGCGATGGGTAGCCCGGGATGGTGACTACGTAAAACGGGGTGACACGATATTGGTGATTTCCGATATCAAAGATGAGTATTTCGATCCTAGCCTCCCCCAGCGGCTGAGCGAGCAACTGGCTGCCAAGCAGGGAAGTCTACGGGCGACAGACGATAAAATTACGGCGCTGAATGGGCAGTTAACAGCCCTGAAAACAGGCGTTGGGGTAAAGCTGGAGTCGGCCCGTAACAAGGTAAAGCAGAGCGAATTCAAAGTAAAGGCCGACGAAGCCGATCTGAATGCCATTCGTAATAACTATCAGATTGCCGTTGACCGGGTCGACCGTTTCGAGAAAGGGTTTAAGAACGGGCTGTTTTCGCTTACTGAACTCGAAACCCGCCGGCTCAAACTACAGGAAGACAGGGCAAAGGTGGTAGCGCAGGAAAATAAACTAGCTGTTTCACGGCAGGAACTCATCAATGCCCGGCTCGACCTCGGCACTATTCAGGCCGACTTTCAGGAGAAAACTGCCAAAGCCCTTTCCGACCGCAGTTCGGCGGTGTCTTACCGGGCCGAAGCCGATGGCGAAATTGCCAAAATACGCAACAAAATCAGTAGTGTGGATGTCCGCCGGGGCCTATACGTGGTTCGTGCTCCGCAAAATGGCTACGTAGTGCAACCACTGAAAGCGGGAATTGGCGAGACGATTAAGGAAGGCGAGTCGATTGCTACACTTCAGCCCAGCAACCCGCAGCTGGCGGTTGAGTTGTTTGTGCGGGCTATGGACGTACCGCTAATTCAGCGCGGCCGGACGGTGCGGCTCCAGTTCGATGGCTGGCCCGCCATTCAGTTTTCGGGCTGGCCAACCGTATCGGTGGGTACGTTTGGCGGGCAGGTGGCCGTTATTGACGCGGTAAGCAGCAAGAACGGTAAATACCGGATGCTGGTGCGGCCTATGGTGCAGCAGGGCGATCAGCCCTGGCCCAAGCAGTTGCGGGTAGGGTCGGGGGTGTTTGGCTGGGTTATGCTCGACGATGTGCCGGTCTGGTACGAACTCTGGCGGCAGTTGAACGGCTTCCCGCCGAGCCTGCAGCAGGAGCCAACAGCCGAAAAAGAAGCAAAAAAATGAGAAGTGTGCTAATAGGTATCTGGGTTTTAGCGCTTAGCTGGCCGTGGTCTGTGCAGGCGCAGGTTTCGGCCACAACCCAACCGGATACGGCCGTATTTTCGGCATCGGTATTTTTCGAGTTGATCCGTCAGAACCATCCCATCGTAAAACAGGCGGGCCTGTACGGGGAGGCAGCGCGGCAGGTGCTGCTGCAGGCACGCGGGGCGTTCGATCCGAAATTAGTGTCGCACTACGACCGGAAGGATTTTGGCCGCGAGTTGTATTATGATCACTGGCAGAACAAGTTAGCCGTTCCCCTCTGGCCGGGTGGTGTCGACCTTCACGTGTCGTATGACCGCAACGGCAACCGGGGTAAATACATAAACCCTGAAGAGCGAACGCCCCCATCGGGGCTGACGGGTGTGGGCGTGAGCGTACCCATCGGGCAGGGGCTGCTGATCGACGCCCGGCGCAATGACCTCCGACAGGCGCGGCTGCTGGGCGACCTGGCCGAAGCCGACCGGCTTAAACTCCTCAACAAAGTTCTGTTCGATGCGGCCAAAACCTACTGGGAGTGGTTTTTTACCCACCAGCAACGGCGGCTCCTGACCGAAGGCTATAACCTGGCCGAGAGCCGGTTTGCTGCCCTTCGCGAACGGGCTTTGCTCGGTGAGTCAGCCGTCATCGACACGACCGAAGCCTTGATTACGGTGCAGGACCGGCTCGTGCAGCGGCAGCAGGCCGAGGTAGAAGAGCAGAACGCCCGGCTGGTAGTGAGCACGTTTTTGTGGAACGACGCCAATCAGCCGGTCGAACTGCCCCCTACGGCCGTGCCACAGCAGCCGTTTCTGACACCCCCCGACGACGATACGTTCCAGACGCTGCTCGACCGGGCTGCTGACCAGCATCCCGAACTGCTGCGATTGACCGTTAGAAATCAACAGTTGACCATTGAAGAGCGTTTTCGGCGGGCCATGATCCAGCCCCAGATTATGTTTAATGCCAGCCTGCTCAGCCAAACGCCTGATCCCGACGTTCGCTATAACTGGAACAGCTATTACGCGTTCAGCCCGCAGAACCACAAGATCAGCGTGGACATGATATTTCCGCTGTTTCTGCGCAAGGAACGGGGTAAACTGCGGGAAACACAGATTAAAAATCAGCAGATCGTGCTGGAACGTCAGCAGGTTAGACGCGACATAACCAACACCGTGCAGTCGGCCTACAACCAGCTTCTGGCGCTGGCCCGGCAAGTGAACACGCAGCAGCAAACAATTATCAATCAGCAGATTTTGCTCAGGGCCGAACAGCAGAAATTTGAGTTGGGCGAGAGTTCGCTGTTTCTGGTCAACGCCCGCGAAACAAAGCTGATCGACCTGCAGGTGAAAGGAGAGGAGTTGAAAACTAAATACCAGAAAGCCATAGCCGAACTGTATTTCGTGGCCGGTACGGCGCAGTAAGCGCTACGTCCCCAAAACCATCAGTAACTCACTGATCATCATGGCCGTAGCGCCCCAAACGCGGTAATTCTGAATCTGGTAATACGGCGCATCGACGAGCATACCACGAACCTCTACCTGGCTTTGGCCAACAATGGTCTGGTCCAGCAATGAACTCAACTCTACCTCCACTACGGCTTCTACCTCGCGCGGGTCAGGATAAAAATCGGGCCGGTAAGGAAGAACCCCAAC
The DNA here is from genome assembly GCA_035296465.1 of Spirosoma sp. GTDB lineage: Bacteria > Bacteroidota > Bacteroidia > Cytophagales > Spirosomataceae > Spirosoma. Next base: position 829 of record DATHAW010000575.1, on the reverse strand, counting down.
CACGGGCTGTACATAGAAATTGCTCGGAGGAATAAATAATTCGGTCAGCAACCCCAGCACCTTCACATCCGACACCCGGATACCAACCTCTTCCTGGGTTTCGCGCAGGGCGGTCCGGGTCAGGTTCTCGTCGATACGTTCCATTCGACCACCCGGAAAGGCCATCTGCCCCGCATGAACACCATCGTACTGAGGCCGCAGAATCAGCGGCAGATAAATGGAGTTCTGGTAGGGATAAAAGCAGATAAGTACGGCCGACCGGCGCGTTCGCTCATTGGGCTTGATGCCAAGCCGGTAGCGCGACGCGGCTGCCATTTTACTATGCGCCGTTTCGCCCGGAAGCGGCTGTTGCATCCGCCTGCGCAGGTCATCAGCGAATGTATGAAACGAAGTAGCGGTCATTTACAAAAATGGAAGTGTAACGGCTTAAAGCATGGGCGCAGTAAAAATAAGCATGTTGGGTCGAGAGATACCTGGCTTTGTTAATAGTATTCGATGAGACGTATCAGCGCCGGGCCAATTTGTTTACCCACTCCATCGACCTGTTTCTGCTCGATCCAGTTGCCGTGAGAGTCGTACCGGTGCCGGTAAATGGCTTTTGGGTATCTACCGGAGTTGTAGTCAGACGTTTCCGATTTGCCTTCGGTCTTACGGCGGGTACGGCTCGATAACACGTACCCTTCTACAGGGGGCAGTCTGGTCGTATGATTTAAATTCAGGTCGCCCTTTAGATCAAACGACTGGCGAGTAACCTGCGTCGCATCGGGTCCGTACGCGTACGTAACGACATCCGTTCTCCTGTTGTTGCGGTAGGTTTCCTGAATGACCA
>DATHAW010000574.1:0-9133 GCA_035296465.1 Spirosoma sp. | reverse complement strand
CCAGCGAGTTAGGCTCGACTAAAACCCTGGACGGATTGCCCTGTTTTAGCGGAAAGGAAAATGCGTTAAAGAACGTCGAATCAGCAAACAGGACGTCTGGCTCCATAAACTTTTTGTCCTTAAAGCTGACCAGCACCTCTCCTCCATTGCCGAGCGAAAACACCCGAATTGCGTGCTCAACCTCTGGAAAATTCGCTTTCAGGGCTGGTCCAAAAGCAGGTGGGGTTCTGGCCATGTCGACCTCGCGACCTTCTGCCATCCTTATGTTGCTTACCACCCGGTATGTGCGGTCGGCCTTGGCATTAAAACGGTCGTATCGAAACTCGTCCAGAATGAACAACACAATAGCTAAGCAGCAGGCCAGGCCAATTGCCAATCCAAGGATATTGATGAATGTGAAGGACTTATGCCGGAGCAGGTTGCGAAAGGCAATTTTGAGGTAGTTGCGTAGCATAGGGGTCAGGGTTATTCACTTCTCAGACTTTTCACCGGGTTCATCAGGGCAGCTTTCACACTCTGGAAACTCACCGTCAGGAGCGCAATGCCTACGGCTAGCAAAGCCGCCAGGGCAAACACCCACCAACTGAGTGTAGTATGGTAGGCAAATCCATTGAGCCACTGTACCATAGCCCACCCCGCCACTGGCGACGCAATCAGGATGGCAACCCCAACCAGTTTCAGGAAATCTTTCGACAGCAGCGTAGTTAAACTCAACACCGACGCCCCCAATACCTTCCGAACCCCAATCTCTTTAGTACGCTGCTCGGCCATGAACATCGACAGCCCAAACAGACCCAGGCACGAAATGAGAATGGCAACGCTGGCAAATACGCTGAACAGGGTCTGCTGCGTTCGTTCGCGGGCGTAGAGTCGGTCGAAGCGTTCGTCCAAAAACTGATAGTCGAACGGGCGTTCCGGAAAGAACCGTTTCCAAACCGATTCAACGCGCTGGATACCCGACTGCACATTGCCCGAAAGCGGCACCGACACCCAGTTGAAACCTCTGGGTCTCAAAATCATGGCGATGGCTGATACTTTCTGGTGGAGTGACTCGAAGTGGTAATCGGCTGTAACACCAATGATCTGGCCGTGGCTTGGCCCATACTGAAAGGGCTTACCAATTGCCTGCTCCGGAGTCCAGCCTAACAACCGCACGGCCGTTTCGTTCAAAATTACCATCGACGTATCGGTCGAGAAGGAACGGGAAAAATTACGTCCTGCGGCCATCCTGATCTTATACGCCGGAATGAAATCGTAGTCTACTCGAAGCCCGCGCAGGTTAATGTCAACCGGGGCCAAGCTGTCTCCTTTTGGGGCCTTGGCACCGTAGGAATCAAGCAATCGCCCCGACGGTATCCGCGACGAACGGCCCACTTCATGCACGACACCCGTTTGCTTTAGCTGTTGCTTTAACGTTTCATAATTTGTGGTCGAGTCGCCCACATCGGGTAGCAGCAGCACCTGGTCTTTCTGGTAGCCGAGCCGGTAATCCTGAATATAGCTCATCTGACTATAAACCACCGCCGTGCTGATAATCAGCGCCACGGCGATGGCAAACTGCGTTACAACCAGCACCTGCCGCAACCGCCCGGTCCGGATAGCCGACGTAACCTGCCCTTTTAACACACCCAGTGGCCGGAATGACGTCAGGAAAAAGGCTGGATAGCTGCCCGCGACCAACCCCGTCAGCAAGGTAATGATGACGAGGGTAAGTAAGAAAACCGGATCGAGAAGCTGGCTGAAAACGAGTTGTTTCTGCGTAAATGCATTAAGCGCCGGCAAACAGATGAGTACCAGCACGATCGCAATAAGCAGGGCAAAAACGACCACCACAATTGACTCGCTCAAAAACTGAATAATTAGCTGGCTGCGCAAGGCCCCTACAACCTTGCGCATACCTACCTCCCTGGCACGACCAGCCGAACGCGCAGTTGCCAGATTCATGTAGTTGATGCAGGCAATTAAGAGAATGAACAAGCCGATTGCCGAAAACAGATAGATGTACGTAATATCGCCCGTTGGCTCCACTTCGGAATCAGTATGTGATCGCAAATGAATATCGGTGAGCTTTTGCAGATTCAGCACCGATCCCGCCGATGGTTTACGGCCGCCATCCGTTGGCATGTGTTTATTCTGAAACTCGGGCATAGCCGCTTCCATGCGGTTAGGATCTCCTCCCGGCTTCAGCAGCACATACGTATTGAAGGAGTTGTTGCCCCAGCTGGTCCTAAGCCGCTCAGCTCCGTATACGCGCGGGTCGTTCAGCGTTGAAAACGACAGCAGGAAATTGGGATGAAAATGCGCCTGGGCTGGTAGCGGTTCAAACACCCCCGTAACGGTCAGTTCAAACTGTTGATCGAGCCGAACTGTCTTGCCAACCGGATTTTCCTGGCCAAAGTACTTCTCGGCCATTGATCGCGAGAACATAATCGAGAACGGGTTAACCAGGGCCTGATCGGGATTTCCACCACTAACGTTAAGGTTAAATACTTTAAACAGATTAGGCTCAGCAAAGAAAATCTCCTGCTCATTGAACGCATGTTCGCCGTAGCGTAATAGCCCGTCAGTACCGAGTGTCCGCACGACTTGTTCGGCTTCCGGAAAATCCTGTTTTATCAACGGTCCAAATGGCGGAGCCAGTTGGGCCAGTTTCAGGGAAACCGTCCCTTCCGAGGATAGAAACGTCCGGGTCACCCGGTAAATGCGTTCGGCGTTCGTATTGTAACGATCGTAGCTAAGTTCATCGCGAACGTAAAGCGCAATTAGCAGAAAACACGCAAGACCAACTGCAACCCCGGCAACATTGATAAAGCTGAAACCTTTGTGTTTCAGTATATTGCGAAGAGCAATTTTAAAATAGTTACGAATCATAGGGGGCAAAATTTACTTAACAACTACGGTACTTTCCTCACCCAGTTTTACCGTGAACGTCGACTGCATTTGTAAGACGTCGTTCTGGAAATAGTTAAGCCGGTACTCACCCGCAGGCAGCGAAAGCTGGTACGGAAAAAACCCTTTCCGGCTGTCAATTTTGGTGTCGCGCTCAAAGGAATAGTCGTCCGTAGAGCGCACTAGGGCCAATTTGATTTTACCAGTGCAAGTTTCGCAACGGAACGTTACGTTCGCTTGCTCTTCCACGTTAGATTGACTGTCTGACGGATCAGGTACATTCTCTGGTCCTGTGTTGGTCCGCCAACGGGGGGCCTGCTGGTACATCGGCACCCTCGCGGTTTCATACCGGTCATTACGGCTAGTGAAGACTGGCGGTTCGGGAGGGTTGGAGGCTTGACCAATGCCCAGGGAATCGAGAATACGTCGTTTGAGGTTGTCTTTTGCCACCCTGCTCAGACAGGCAACATTGAATGTGTGCTGGTAGTTGATCGCCCGGCCATCGACCTCTCCTTCCACCCGGACAGACAGCGTTTTGCCATCGTCGGCCATCTGCGTATGAGTAGTTGATTGGCGCGAGTGCTGCGCAGTGGCCGCAACACTCACGGCACAGAGTAATAGGCTAAGGAAGAGGTTCATAGGACAAGCGGTTTGAGTTGCTCAATACGCTGCTCAACTGCCGTGCCACGAACAAAAAAGGCCTTTTACTGCCCAAAAACGACACTGCTGATTATACCATCGTCCGAAAGTGGACACCTGTTCGTCCGATAATGAACGTACCAACAGGCGCTGTAAAGATCATCGGACGGTAATTTCGACCCGACGGTTTCTGGTTCGCCCCTCCTCGTCAGCATTATCGGCAACGGGGTGCGTACTACCGTACCCTTTAGCCTCGATGCGTTGTTCTGAAATGCCGTGCCGGATCAGGTAATGCGCAACGACTTTCGCGCGGTTCTCCGACAAGGCCAGGTTCAAACGCGAATCGCCTACATTATCCGTATGCCCTCCAACCTCAATCTGCAATGCTGGTTGCGCCTGGAGTGTCCTAAGGAGTTTATCTAATTCGGGGTAAGACGCTTCAAGTAATGCGTACTCGCTCTGCCTGAAAAAGACATGGCGCAGCACTACGGTTTCGCCCGCCACTAGGCGAGCGAAATTTTCAGCTGGCTTTGGCAAAGGTTCCGCCATCGCCCTGGGAGCTATTGGTTTAATCTTGGCTACCGTTCGCTTTGCCTCATTCGGTGGCGTAATGACCATAGATTGAGTTTTACCTGCGACTGTCGTCACCTGGCCAGGTGGCACCTTTACAACTGGCTTCCTGGCAATTGACGACAGAACTACGGGACGAGTTGGTTTTGTAGACAGGTAACGGGCGGGGATCATTTCATACGTTTTGCTCGCTGATCGATAACGTTGGCTCACCAACTGGGCGTCCGGGATTTTCCAGAATAAGTAAATGACGCTTCCCTTCCAGTCGTTATAATACTCTACTCGGATAGGATAGGTCTGGCGGGCGTTAAGCGCAACTTCACCAACAAACTGACTGTCGTCCTGCTTTCGCCATTCGTCAATTACTTTTTTGCCCCCAATCCAGACCCGCACGCCATCATCAGCGGTTGCACTAAATAGGTACTTACCCGATACCGGTGCATAAATGTGACCAGTCCACCGAACGGAAAAGTATTCTCGCTGAACACCGGGAGCAGGATATTGCCAGTTCCAGTCGAAAGCCACCTGTGGGTCTACGCGACTGAAAACCTTCTTTTCGAAGTTAGTCCCGTTGAAATACTCACCCTTTAGTCCCGTTAAAGGGCCATTAATAGCTTTACCTGGCTGCGCCAGTACCCGACTACTAATCAGCACAACTACTATCCAGGCACTTGTCCATAACCCGTTCATACGACAGCCTTTAGTCGTGTAGAAGGTACTATTTTTATCCATTTAACCGACCAGACTATGCATCTTAATAATGGGGTTAAGTCGAATAATTTAGCGTACGGAACCAGACGATGTATCCGCTGCTCACTCGCTTCTCAATGAGTTAACCGGATTCATCAGGGCAGCCCTCACGCTCTGGAAGCTAACGGTTAATAAGGCAATGCTCACTGCCAACATCCCCGCAAGCCCAAATACCCACCACTCAATATCGATCTTGTAAGCGAAATCCTGCAACCACCGGTTCATAGCATACCACGCTATGGGACAGGCCAGAATGATAGCCACCAAGACTAATTTAAGAAAGTCTTTGGAGAGCAGGGTAACAATACTGGTCACACTGGCTCCCAGCACTTTACGCACCCCAATTTCTTTATTGCGTTGTTCGGTCATGAACGTAGCAAGACCAAACAGCCCAAGGCAGGCAATGAAGATGGCGAGGCCGGAGGCTATGGTAAAGAGTTGTCCGTATTGCTGCTCGCTTTTGTATTGCTCGTTATAGCGTTCGTCAACAAAATAGTACTCAAACGGATTTCCGGGATAACTGGCTTTATATAGCTTTTCCAATTCGGCAATTTTTCGCCCAATCTGACTGGTAGTAAGTTGGATAGTCAAATTAGCAGTCGAACGGCGTGGCAGGAAAATCATTGGGCCAATGGCTTGCCGTAAGCCCTGGTGATGGTAGTCCTTCACGACACCAACAATTTCATAGGGTTGTCCCCAATTGATAACCTGACCGGCCGCTTTGGCGGGCGATGCAAAACCTAACTGTCGGGCGGCTGTTTCGTTGACCATCAGTTTAGCACTTTTTTCCCAGGCTAATTCGGCTTCCCGCACGGTAAAGTTTCGCCCGGCCAGTAACCCAATGCCATAGGTTTTCAGGTATCGGTCATCAATAATACCCATCGAGTAGCTCTTTTTAACGTCGTCGGGGTGGGGATTTTGTTTGGTAATGCCGCCCGCGTTGAAGTTATAGTTGTTGCCCGGCACAATACCCGTCTGACAAAAATTTTTAACATAGGGCAGTTGAGACAGCTGGTTTTCCAGCGCCGTTGTATATGGGGCTAACGTTCGCTCGTCTCCTACCTGCGGGCCATTGATAACGACGCGCTGATCAATCTGAACACCGAGGTCCTTGTCCTGCATATACTGCAATTGTCGGTACAGCACCAATGTTGCAACAACCAGTACGACGGAGGCCCCAAACTGCGCAACAACCAGTGTTTTACGCAGCCAGCCACCCCGCCCAGTCCTGAACGTTCCTTTTAACGTCTGAACTGGCTGAAACGACGTCATGGCAAACGCTACGTAGCTCCCCGAAGCCAACGCCCCAACCAGCAGCATTCCCAGCCCGACGAGCCAGAATCCATCCGTAAACAGCACAGACAATGATAATTCTTTCTGGATGAATTCATTAAAAACATTCTGCAACAGCATGACGATTCCGAACGCCACCCCAAACCCGACAAGGTTCAGCAGCAAAGATTCACCCAGAAACTGGCCTATTAACTGGCTCCGCCCAGCCCCAACTACCTTGCGAACGCCTACTTCTCTGGCTCGCTTCAGCGCCCCTGCCGTCGAAAGATTAATGTAGTTGAACCAGGCAATAACCAAAATCAGCCCCGCAATTCCACTCAACAGGTATACGAACCCCAGACTGCCACTGGTGCGGTATGGATCGCTCAAAGACGCAGCCAAGTGCATGTTAGTGGCTGGTTGTAGCAAAAACCGGCTTTCGTCCCGCGCATCCCGCTTCTTTTTTAATTCGTCCAGTTTACCCTCCAGCGCCTTATAATCGGCTCGTTCGGCCAGTTGCAGAAACGTTGTCAAATACGTACCATCGAAGCCGTCGAGCCGGGCCCAGCCGTTGCCGTTCAGATTAGCTGGGTTAGCCAGCGTTTGTAAAGAAAACACGGCATCGAACGACAGGTCGGAGTTTCTAGGCATGTCAGCATACACCGCCGTAACGGTATAGAGCGTCCGGCCAAACTGGTTATTAAGCGTCAGTGTGCGCCCTATTGGCTTTGTATCGCCAAAATATGTACGCGCTTTGGCAGCAGACAAAGCCACTGTATTGGGCTCGGTAAGGGCCGTGGTTGCTGATCCCCGCACCAGTGGAAATGTGAAGAGCGTAAAGAAGCTACCATCGGCATAGGCTACTTTGTCTTCGCGAAATGTCTGAGACAGCCGGTTGTCTTTACCTGTCGACAAGGTTACGACACCGTTGGCCGATTGCTCACCAACACGGCAGAAGTCGCGTACTTCAGGAAACTCTTTTTTGATAAGCGGGGCCACAGCCGGAGCCATCTGCGTATAAAAATTACCGTCGCGGTCCTGGCCCATCATACGGTAGAGCGTTGGCAGATTTTTGTGGAATGTATTGACGCTCCGCTCATAGCTTACGTATTCCAGGATCAGCAGAAAAGCAGCGATTCCTAAACCCAGCCCGGCAATATTAACAAGGGAGAAAACCCGATTCTTCCGCAGGTTGCGGAAGGCAATTTTGAGGTAGGATTGAAGCATATGCGTAGAGCCGTGGGGTAACGTAGTGGTTTGGTTGATTGTCAAGGATGAAGTGGCCAAACCCGCCAACAAGTCGGACAGGTGGCACCCAGTAGGGTGCAACGTAAGGTTTACATTCCGACATCAAAGGCTCAACTCCCGTGCCACGGTGGCGAAACCTCGTCTCTGAGGCTTCAAAGAGGTTTTTATAGTTGATACGTGTCCATAAACGGACAGATGGTGCCCAAAAACGGACTATCTCCTGCTGTAGATTTTGACGTTTAAGCAGATAAATTTTCGCCCAACTGTCCACCTACTGCCCATCGTTTTGCTTCAACTTACCAGATATGGAGATTGTGTAGGTAGCTTTAAAACGTCTAAAACCGCTTGCTGGCTTCGGGCTACACTCATATTGAAAGGAAACAAATTCACCCGCTTTAACTCCGTGTTCTGGCCAGGGCCCGAACAGTCAATCTACATCGAGAGCGGCTCCTTCATGGCCAGTTTACTCTTCCGGAACCCGTATGAGAAATAAATTACCAGCCCAATAAGCAGCCAGATACCAAATATTTGCCAATTGCTGGCTCCCAGTTCGGTCATCAGGTACAGGTTAGTGAGGACGCCAATGACGGGGAGTAGGGAGAAATTATACCGGAATCCCTGCACAGCCAGCACGACCCAGACACTCCAGAACACAATCAGCAGCGGTTTGCTTTCCAGCGTCTGGACCAGGTGTCCGGTCGTCAGGGCGTAGCCCAGCACGGCCAGCAGCACCGCCCCAATCAGGTACTTACCGTTAATGTAAGGAACTTTGAATTTTGACTGCGCCGTCAGCCCTTTGGCATCCAGATATAAAATGCCGGCGCATACGAGAATAAACGCGAAGAAGGTTCCGACGCTGGTGAGGTCCACAAAAAATTTAAGGTCCATGAACAGCGATGGTATGGCTACCAGAAAGCCCGTCACAATGGTCGCAAACGACGGCGTCTTGTATTTAGGATGAATCGTCGAGAATCGTTTCCAAAGCAGCCCATCGCGGCTCATGGTCATCCAGATGCGTGGCTGTCCAAGCTGATACACCAGCAGGGCGCTCGTAATGGCGACTACTGCACTGACCGAGATGACACCCGCCACGAAGTTTAGATCCACTTTCTGAAACACGTAAGCCAGTGGATCGCTTACGCCCAGTTCTTTATAGTTAACCATGCCCGTCAACACCAGCGTAATGAGAACGTATAACACCGTGCAGATTGCCAGACAGTAAAGCATGGCGCGGGGCAGGTCGCGTTGCGGATTTTTGCACTCCTCGGCAGTGGTCGAAATAGAGTCGAAACCAATGAAAGCAAAGAATACCGAGGCCACCCCACTCATCACCCCAGCTACACCATTGGGCGCAAACGGCGACCAGTTGGCTGGTTTTACGTAGAATGCACCTACCCCAATAACCAGCAGGATGACGGCTAATTTCAGCACGACCAGAATGTTGCTCGCCGTGCGGGACTCCTTGATGCCGATGTAGACCAGGGCCGTAATGAGTACGGTGATAGCCCCGGCGGGTAGATTGGCAATCAGATGAATACCACCAGCCATGGGTGCATTTGCCCAGGCGTCGGCCAGCACCCGCGTGTTCTCAGGCAGTGTGCTGAGCAACGTACCGGCCTGCTTTGTCTGCTCAACAAGGGCAAAGGCGCGGGAGGCCGAACCATAGTCGGTGGCCAGGTACTTGGGAAATGTAATCCCAAAACCACTCAGCATCGACGTAAAATACTCCGACCATGAAATAGCCACGACCATGTTACTCACGGCA
>DATHAW010000573.1:0-4765 GCA_035296465.1 Spirosoma sp. | reverse complement strand
ACGGCTAACTCTATTGGCAAAGATGGGTACCATGGTGAATTGTCGGGGGGAAGTGCGGAGACAGTACGGGTCGATTTTCAGTTTAAGGACGCTTTGATGATCTGCGATGAACCCGCCTGGATGATGGTCGACAACCGGCTTTATCATTTCAGCAAGAACGTTGATGGCAGCTTATGATGTCTATGCCAAAGGATTTGAGATTAGAGCCGAGTCGATTGAGCCGGTGCCGGTACTCACCGTCTCCGAGCCGGTGATGGCGAGCCGGGCTGTCTCGGCATTGCTGGTTCCTGCCGGAGTAGACACGGTCGAACCGGAAGACGACTCGGGCGGGCGAATCACGTTCGATCTGTCGTTTCGGTACGGTGATTTCACCTTTCGCTTTGATAGTTTTGGGCCGTCTGCTAACGTCAGCCTGGAGAAAAAGGGGGATGATTACGTATTTCACAAGATCCGCCGGGACCAGCGCTTAGAGCGGAGCAAGCTGGCTTTTCTGCGCGAAACAGGGCTGGACCTGCGCCACGGCCGGCTCGCGATTCCGAAGGGCGAGGCTTTCAACTGGCTGGCTGGTCACAGCGCCGACATTCAGCAGGCAGGCTTTCTGCTTCAGCAGCACGCGCAGGATGCCAAACGCTATTTTCTTGGCTATTCGAGCATCGACGTATCAATCCGGGAGGGCCGCGACTGGTTCGACATTTACGCCAACGTTCGCTTCGGCGAATTCGAGATACCGTTCCTGAAACTCAGGACCCTTATTCTTGCCAAAAAACGGGAGTTCACCCTGCCCAATGGCGAGGTGGCTGTGATTCCCGAAGCATGGTTTACCAAATACTCTGAACTGTTCGGCTTTCTGGAACACGCCGACGGGATAGACCGGGACCGGCTGGTGCTGCACAAACACCACCTGGCGCTGGTGCAGGAACTGGAGCGCGATGGGCTGGCCGCTACCATCATGAGCCGGAAACTCGAACGGCTGCGCGATTTTGCCGAAATTGAGTCGTTTCCGCTACCGAAAGGGTTTAAGGGAACGCTCCGCCCCTACCAGCAGGCGGGTTACGACTGGATGAACTTCCTGCGGCAGTACCGCTTTGGGGGTTGCCTGGCCGACGATATGGGACTAGGCAAAACCGTGATGACGCTGGCCATGCTCCAGGGCCGCAAAGAGGCCGGGCAGCCGGAAGGCCGAACTTCGGCACAAGGTGATAACACGGGCGAGGAAACAGAAAGCCGACCCAGCCTGCTGGTGATGCCAACCTCGCTGCTCTATAACTGGGAACTCGAAGCCCGCAAGTTTACCCCCGATTTGCGGGTGATGGTGTACACGGGCACGTATCGCGACAAAAATACGGCTCAGTTCGACGACTATGACCTGATTCTGACCTCCTATGGCATTGTCCGAATCGACATCGACCTGTTGAGCAACTACCGGTTCGACTACGTTATTCTGGATGAGTCGCAGGCGATCAAAAACCCGTCGTCGCACATCACCAAAGCCGTCATGCAGCTCAACACGGCCAACCGGCTTATTCTGACCGGCACCCCGCTGGAAAACAGTACGCTGGACCTCTGGACACAGATGTCGTTTATTAATCCGGGTTTGCTGGGCAGCCAGTCGTTTTTCAGGAACGAGTTTCAGGTGCCAATCGAGAAACGCCACGACGAGAGCAAAACCGGGCGACTCTACGGCCTCATCAAACCGTTTATGCTTCGGCGCAACAAGTCGCAGGTAGCAACGGACTTGCCCGAAAAGGTTGAGAGTGTGCTGTATTGCGAGATGTCGGCCGATCAGGCAAAGCAATACGAAGAAGCCAAATCGTATTACCGCAACCTGATTCTGGAGCGCATTGAAGAGGAAGGCATGGCCAAATCGCAGATGGTGGTCCTGCAGGGCTTGACCAAACTGCGCCAGATTGCCAACCACCCACGCATGGTCGATGCGGATTATGAAGGGGATTCAGGTAAGCTGGACGATGTGCTGATGCGGCTCGAAAGCGCCATGACCGACCACCACAAAGTTTTGGTGTTCAGCCAGTTTATCAAGCACCTGAACGTAGTACGGCAGTACCTGAAAGAGAAAAACATCAAGTATGCGTACCTGGACGGGTCGACATCGGACCGACAGAGCCAGGTTGAACTGTTCCAGACCGACGACTCGGTGAAGCTATTCCTGATCTCCCTGAAAGCGGGTGGACTGGGGCACAACCTCACGGCCGCCGACTACGTGTTTATTCTGGACCCGTGGTGGAACCCCGCCATTGAGGCTCAGGCTATTGACCGGGCGCACCGCATCGGGCAGCAGAAAACGGTGTTCACCTATAAGTTCATTGCCAAAAACACCGTTGAAGAGAAAATCCTGTCACTGCAGCGCGCCAAGCAGCAACTGGCCGGCAGCCTGATCACCACGGAGGAAACGTTTATGAAATCGCTCACCAGGGAAGATATTATGGTGCTGCTGGAGTAACGTACCGAACCGATTGATGAATTTTTAGGGAAGATGTCATCGGTTACTTGTTATGACCCTGATAAACTATCATTCACCAATCAACTCAACGTATGAATACGAAAAGTGTGTTCGGCATTATTCTGACAATTATCGGCTTGGTGGGTCTTATATACGCCGGTATCGACTTCACGAAAGGGGGCGTTGCGCAGGCGTCGTTTGTGTACCTTATTCTGGGGGCATTTTTTTCTTTGCCGGCATCAGTCTTATTCGCAGCACCAAAGCCTGACACCCGGTGAGTTGATCGGCTGGCAGCCGATCAACTCACCGCAAATAGACCCCCACCCTATTTTCGTCGCTTAGCACCACGTCTACATGATCGGTCAACGTAGTACTCAGTTCATACCCTTTGTAATCGGCGGCAACGGGGTAGCGTGGGTAGTTCCGATCAACGAGCACCGCTACCTGGAGTTTCCTGACCGGTACGCTCAGAAAAGGCTGCAGGCTGAAGGCCAGTGTCCGACCGGTATAAAGCACGTCATCAACGACAATAACAACTTTATCAGTGTAGTCGGCCGGCGAGTGACTAATCTGAATAGGAGGCTGAGCAGCTTGTGTCTTGTCTAATTCGAGCTTCATCAGTTCCACCCGAAAGGGGGCAATCTGCTGTAACTCTTCCGCAAGAGCCTGCGCCAGTACGTAGCCCTCGCCCGCAATACCGGCCAGCAGCAACGCCGGCTCCTCGAAATTGATCTCGTACATCTGAAAAGCAATCCGCCGGATTTTCTGGCGGATCTGCCCGGCGTTCAGAATAAGCGTCGGCGGAACAGGGTTCATAGGGCAAAATAAATTAGTCCCACAAAGATGAATAAAAGCAGGTAGCCAATGAAACAGCGCAGGTCACAGTGATCTGCCCAGGCCAAACTTATCCCGGCTTTTGTTTCTGCCTAAGCGCAGACCTACTGCATACAGTTTTCGCACCGGAGCACTGGTCAGGACGTATCATACCACGGTCACCGCTCAAACCGACTGACAGCTTTTACCCTTATCTTTGCACTTTCTCCAAAAGGTGCTATGATTGTTAAGACTAAAAAATACGCGTTAGACCAAAAAACGTACATCAACATTGCCCTGCGGCAGTGGGTAAAAGACAACTGGAAATGGGCCTTTGTGCCGCTGGGGCTAATTTTTCTGAATGCGGTTCTAAACGTAACCGGTGCTTATCCAAACATCTGGATTTACGTAGTCATTGTCGTACTGACCATTTTATACGTTCTTTTTTGGGCCGTCCAGATTACGGGCATCGCCCAAATGGAGCAGAGCAAAGCCTTATTTCAGAAGTATATCTACGAGATTGACAGCCGCCAGATTCTGATGCGTATCAGCGTAAAAGAGGGCGGCCTGCTAAAATGGGACCAGATCAGCAGCGTGGTGAAAGATAAAGACGCGTACATTCTGTTTCTGAATAATGCCGACTCGCTCAAAAACACGAAGGCCAATTGGATTGCCAAAATCGTGACCAAAGGGCTGGCCAAAGCTCAGTTCCTGTACCTGCCCTACAGCATCTTCACCAGCGACCACGACCTTAAATTTACGGATGCTATTCTCCGGCGCAAGGGTCTCCTGCCGGAGAACGCAGCCCCCGCAGAAGTTACAAAGTAAGCCAGCTAATCCTGCTCTGATCAGCCTACAAAAGCACCGGGAATACCGAGAACGTAACTTGGTGTTCCCGGTGCTTTTTCGCTAACCAATAACCGCTGTTTTTTTCATGAAATTTCTGCCGTTTTTAGCTTCTCTGCTTATTTTCTGTCCAGCCACCGCGCAAATCAGAAAGCCCGTCACCCTCGACGACATTTGGGGGCGCAATCAGGGTGTGTTCACCCAGCGTACCGTAGAGGGAGTGAACTGGTTAAAGACCGGTGGGTTTTATACGACACTCGACAGGGGTAAAATTGTCAAATTCGACATTATTACAGGAAAGCCAGTTGAAACCTTATTTGATGAACGACAGGCCTCCGGGAATGACCAGCCAGGACCCATCAATGGCTATCAGCTTTCGGCCGACGAACGAAAACTGCTCCTGACAACTCAGGAGGAACCCATCTACCGGCGATCGAGCAAGGCACACTATTACGTTTATGACCTGACCATAAAACAACTCCAGCCGCTGAGCAAGGGAGGTAAGCAACAGTACGCTACCTTTTCGCCCAATGGAAAACGGGTGGCCTTCGTGCGCGCCAATAACCTGTTTGTTGTCGATATGGCGCTACAAAAAGAAACCCAGCTCACCTTCGACGGTCGGCCGAATGCCATCATCAATGGCGGGGC
>DATHAW010000572.1:0-8409 GCA_035296465.1 Spirosoma sp. | reverse complement strand
CAAACAACTACGGTCCCAATCATTTTCCGGAGAAGTTGATTCCGCTAATGATTCATAACATTCAGACCAATAAGCCTTTGCCAGTATACGGCAAGGGTGAAAATGTGCGGGACTGGCTCTACGTAGTGGATCACGCCCGTGCTATCGACACCGTTTTCCATACGGGTAAGCTGGGCGAAACCTATAATATTGGCGGCTTCAACGAGTGGAAAAATATTGACCTGGTCCATCTGCTTTGCTCCATCATGGACCGCAAACTCGGCCGGCCGGAAGGAACTTCAGCGCAACTTATTACCTACGTAACTGATCGTGCCGGTCACGACCTCCGCTACGCCATCGACGCTCACAAGATCATGAACGAACTAGGCTGGGAGCCTTCGCTGCAATTCGAGGAAGGTCTCGAAAAAACGGTCGATTGGTTTCTCAATAACCAGGCATGGCTAGACAACGTTACATCGGGTAACTACCAGACGTATTACGAGGGAATGTACGTAAATCGCTGATAATAAAGAACGAGTAAAAAAGCGAACGAGTGACATAGTCGCCACTCGTTCGCTTTTGTACTCGGATGCCCGTCCACTTTTTCACTTACTATCTATGAAAGGAATTATCCTGGCCGGAGGCTCCGGTACCCGTCTGCATCCGCTTACGCTGGCCGTTAGTAAACAACTGATGCCCGTTTATGATAAGCCCATGATCTATTATCCGCTCTCTATTCTCATGCTGGCGGGTATTAAAGAGGTCCTGATTATTTCGACGCCCCATGACCTGCCCCACTTCGAGAAACTACTCGGTGACGGAACACGGCTTGGGTGCCGTTTCTCGTATGCAGTGCAGCCTAGCCCCGATGGTTTGGCGCAGGCATTTGTCATTGGCGAAGAATTCATTGGGGATGACAAGGTGGCGCTGGTGCTAGGCGATAACATATTTTACGGTTCGGGCCTGTCGAAACTGTTGCAGGCCAACAACGACCCCGATGGGGGCGTAGTGTATGCCTACCAAGTTCACGATCCTGAACGCTATGGGGTTGTGGAGTTTGATGCCGATTTCAATGTGCTGTCTATTGAAGAAAAGCCCGAAAACCCCAAGTCGCACTACGCTGTGCCGGGCCTGTATTTTTATGACAATACCGTAGTGGAGATTGCCAAGAATATAAAGCCATCACCACGGGGTGAATATGAGATTACCGACGTAAACCGTGAATACCTCCGGCGGGGCAAGTTAAAAGTGGGCGTGCTGGACCGAGGGACAGCCTGGCTTGATACGGGAACTTTCGAGTCGCTGATTCAGGCGGGGCAGTTCGTTCACGTCATTGAAGAACGGCAGGGTCTCAAAATTGGCTGCATTGAGGAAATTGCTTACCGTATGAAATTTATTGACGCTGACCAGTTAACGGACATTGCTAAACCCCTGGTCAAGAGCGGTTACGGTGCCTATTTGCTAAGTTTGATGAAGTAGCCTGACATCACGACTGGAATTGTGTCAGCTAACGGGTAACAGACAGAGTATATAAAAAAACGCCGAGGCAAGTGCCTCGGCGTTTTTCATTAACCTAACCTATGAGATTGGACTGCACGGGTGACTCCACACCGAATCGGAAAAGAGTTGTTATGCCTGCCCGGTTGAGCAAGGCATTAGCCACATGACAAAGGTAGGTTAGTGGTAGACGGGCGTTAAGCGCAAAAACCCCAGTTTTAGCGTTGATACCAAAATCAGGCAGAAGTCCGCACTTTGGCACGTATTTCTACGTGTTAAAGTGTAGATTGTATGAAGTATATGACTGATAGTCAGTAATATAACTAACGGACATAAAACTTCTATTGTTGGTCCGATGAGACCTTTTCCGTAAGTTTAGTTTGCTTTCCGATGATATCCAAACCAGAACCTCCTCTTTTAAAACCAATTCGATAATCTCTTTTAACCAAACTTCTATGAGCGTTTTTAGTGACGATGCGGGGCGGTTTCCCGCGCCCAACGAAGCCAGGAGCATGACAGATGCTTATCGCAAACGTAAGGTAGCCGCTGGTATTAGCGAAGATGAGTACGTTCGCTCCGAATATTTTGGCATCAAACAGGTGCAGCAACTGCTCAGCCAGCCTGGCTGCGTAGGCCTGCGTGTTCACCACGCCAAACGCTGGGAAGATACCGACGGCAACCCTACTGTCGTGGGTAAAGGTCAGCTCAAACCCCGTGTTTTATTAACGGGTGTCGATGCAGAAGGCCACGACATTGCGACCCGCCCGGCCCAGGCTGGAATGAAAGACGATGGCAGTGGAGAGGTGCAGACCGCAGGAGACGGATGGACATGCCCCAGGCAGTGTGGGCAATAATGGAGTTTTACGCTTAGTAAGCAATGGAAAGAATGCTGTATTTAGTCGAGAAATATCCCTTAAATGGTGTTTCTCATCTATGCAGCATTCTTCCGGTTTTAGTTGGACTGTTTGCGTATAAACAACTCTCAACTGGATTACGGTTACTAATACTATTATTTGTAGTTTACTTCGTCAATGACTCCTACTCGCTTTGGCTGGCTATTTATCGGAAAAGCACATTCGCTGTTCAGAACATTCAGCCAATTTGGGAAGTAGCATTCGTAGTGGCCATATACCTGACGTATTTTCAATCGTTGTTATCAAAGCAATTGGTAAAATATGGTGTAGTCATTTGCATTACCGTAATCGCTTTTACATTCCAGACAGATAGTATTTCACCCGTAGGCAGCGTAGTACATAAATTATTTATTGTTACATTACTGTTAATGTACCTGAACGAAATTTTACAGGAAGCCAGAGTGCGCAATATACTGGTATACAGCATGTTTTGGGTAAGCGCCGGGCTTCTGATTTATTTAGCGGGAACATTCTTTTTTTCGTTGTTTAGTGCTTATCTGTATGATGACGATACGTCGAACAGGGTGTTCGACCCATTCTGGAATTTAAATCAAATGTTGTATATCTTGTTTTCTTTGTTGGCATCCATAGGGCTTTGGTTCAGCAAATACGATAGCAGAAATATAGTATAGCTTTTTAGAGGCATATTACCGATTTTTTTGCCGCTTACTCAACCGTACGCATCCAAAATTGACACCAGAATTCATACTATTCAACTTTACCTCAGCTGATTTGGTGTAGAAATAAAATACCGCTTATGGACTCTGTTTTCGTAATTGCTGTTGGCACGGCTGTACTGTTGGTGATGGTGCTGTTCATCATCCTGTTCGTAGCCTATTACCAGCAAAAACAGGCCAAACAGCAGTTAGCCCTCAACGAGTTACAGGAGCGGCACCGGCGCGAACTCATGGCTGCTACGTTTCGGGGGCAGGAGGCAGAACGAAAACGGCTCGCCGAAGACCTCCACGATGGCATTGGCACCATGCTGTCAGTTACCAAAATGAGTCTTAACCAGCTGGAGCGGCAACTGAATGGTAACACGACCATGCGTCTAAGTCTTCAGGTGCAGAAGACGCGCTCCATGATTGACGAAACAATGACCAATGTCCGGCGCATCAGCCGCGATCTGGTTCCCACCACCCTCGAACGCTTTGGCCTGCTTCCCGCCCTTGAAGAGCTGGCTGACCGCGCTACAGACACGGAGCTGGAGGTGCATCTGGATTGCCCTACGTCTATTGCCAATATGACTCCAGCGCAGGAGTTGATGCTATACCGGATTGCGCAGGAATTAGTTAACAACGCCCTTCGCCATGCCCGCGCCCGGGTTATCACGATTCAACTGTATTGCCTTAATTCGGAAATACGTATGTCGGTACTCGACGACGGCGTAGGTTTTGACTTCGATGCTATAATGGAAAATAAGCAGGGCGGCCTGGGACTGCGCAACATCGAAAGTCGCCTGAGTGTAGTAGACGGCCACGTTACGTTCGATGTAGCACCCGGCCGGGGTTCACAGATTCATATACAGCTAAAGATGGCCAAAAACGCACCGGTTTTGGTGGCCAATGCTGTATAGACAACGTCATTAACAGAAAAGCGAAACTGATTGAGCATCAGACGGTTTAACTTTTTCTTACGAGTTACGTTGTTTATATTCGTGTCGATTGTTTGCCTAAGTCAGCCAATCAACGACTCAACTCCACAACTAAACACCTTCCTCCATGCGAAAAATCAAACTGGCACTCTGTGACGACCATACGTTGTTTAGGGTTGGGATGGCTACCATACTAGGCCAGATTCATGATTTCGAGTTGGTTATGGAAGCGGGTAATGGGCGGGAGCTGATCGATCGTATTCCTCGAAAAACGCCCGACGTAGTGCTGCTGGACCTGCAAATGCCCATTATGGATGGCACCGCCACGGCCGATTACCTTCGCGAAAACCACCCGCTCATAAAAATTGTCGTGTTGACCATGCACGACGAGGATCGGATGGTGCTGCACTTGCTCGAAAAAGGGGTTAGTGGTTATCTGCTCAAAGATGCCGAAGCCGGAGAAGTTGAAAAGGCCATTCGGAAGGTGATGGACGAAGGCGTGTATCTGAACGAGTTTGTATCGAAGGCAATGCTCCGGAAGATGACCAACAAGACAACCGTTACCCGGCAAGTAAATACCCTCTACAATAGTAAAGTACTACTCTCCGAACGGGAGAAAGAGGTACTGACACTGATTTGTGAGGGGTTATCGACCAACGAGATCAGTGAGAAGATTTTTCTTAGCCCTCGTACGGTGGAGGGCCATCGCCTGCGGATTCTGGAAAAAACCGGCACTAAAAACACCGCAGGCATGGTCGCGTATGCGTTTAAGAATAGTCTGGTGTAACCATAGTCCTGTGCCTGGTTAGACAGAACTGGTATCCAGTAAACTGACTGATCAAAGACTCCCCGTTTTCCCGCCATCTACCGGTACGTTAATAGCGGAGATGCTGGCGGCAGCGGGCGTACACAGAAACGCTACGGCAGCTGCCACCTCATCGGCTGTGGCGAAGCGTCCAATCGGAATTTCGCGCTCCATTTGAGCCGCTACGTCCGCTTCCGACTGGCCGGACGCTTTGGCCCGCATTGCCAGCACGGCATCCAGGCGGGCAGTGCGGGTGTAGCCCGGTAAAACATTATTGACGGTAATGCCATCCCGCCCCAACTCCAGCGAGAGCGTTTTGGCCCACTGCGCTACGGCTCCCCGGATGGTGTTGGAGACGCCCAGGCCCACAATTGGCTGCTTCACCGACGTAGAGATGATATTGACGATACGTCCATAGCCCTCCCGGCGCATGGCCGGAACCACCGCCTGCACCAGGGTCTGGTTGTTGAGCAGATGATTATGAAACGTCTGCACAAACTCGTCGGGCCTGGCATCGATCAGGGGGCCACCCGCCGGGCCGCCCGTGTTGTTGATGAGAATGTGCAAATCGGGGAATTGAGCAAGGTGTTGCGCGATAGCCGTCGAAACGGCCCCCGGCTCGCTAAAATCGGCAACGACGTAGCGGTGTATTTGTCCGTGATTCGCGGCTAGTACGCTAACCGTTTCGCGCAGGGCGTTTTCATTACGGGCCATGAGTACGACGGTGGCTCCCAGCAACGCCAGTTCGTTGGCCGTTGCGCGGCCAATGCCCTGGGTACTACCGCCGACGAGGGCGGTTTTTCCGGTTAAATCGAGATTCATTAGATTCTGTCAGGCTGGTCGGCAGGCGGCTAAACTTTTTAGGCGCTGCCTGCGTATGTATCCGTAAAACAAACAAAAAATGAAACACTACACGATAAAAGGAATAGCGCTGATGCTGATTGGTTTGGTCGTAGTGGCTGCTTTGGCCTTCCAGGAACCCGTCTACGTAACGGCCACCCCGACTTCGGCCGCTGAACCCGTCAGTCACGCCCTTT
Organism: Spirosoma sp.; assembly: GCA_035296465.1. Classification (GTDB taxonomy): domain Bacteria; phylum Bacteroidota; class Bacteroidia; order Cytophagales; family Spirosomataceae; genus Spirosoma. The sequence goes on along the minus strand of DATHAW010000572.1, from coordinate 2,583 downwards.
TTGATCAACTGGCCAAAAAATACGTCGATGATAAGGGCTTAGTCGACTACAAGGGGTTTAAGAAAGACGAAAAAGAGTTGAAGAGATACCTCGATCTACTGGCCAACAACCCACCCACCGATAAGTGGAGCGAAAACGAGCAGATGGCTTACTGGATCAACAGTTATAATGCCAACACCATTCAGTTGATTCTGCAGCATTATCCGGTTCAGAGCATAAAGGATATTGGTAGTAAAATTAAAATTCCGTTTGTCAATACGCCCTGGGACATCAAGTTCATAAAAGTTGGCCCTGAGGTGTATGACCTCAACCGGATTGAGCACGGTACGTTGCGGAAGAAATTTAGTGATCGGCGCATTCACTTTGCGTTGGTGTGCGCAGCCCGGTCGTGCCCGAAACTACGTAACGAGGCTTACACGGCCGCTAAACTCAATGCCCAACTGGACGATCAGGGACGCGATTTTATGAATAATCCCGCCAAAAATTCCATTATGTCCCAGAAAGCAGCCCTGTCGAAGTATTTTGACTGGTATAAGGGCGATTGGAAAGATGATAACAAATCAGTAGAGTACTGGGTAAATAAGTACTCAAAAACAAAAATCAGCAAGGATACTGAAATTTCGTTTTTAGACTATAACTGGTCGCTGAACGAGCAGTGATATTTGTGCGCCGTGAACAGTCATCAGTTCGCGGTAGTTAGCAGTGAATAGTCAGCAAAGAGCCTCGTCGAATGGTTTCGGGGTGTTGGCTGCTCACTGATACATGTTCATTAATGAAACGTATCGTTTACTGGTTTCGCAATGACCTGCGGCTGCATGATAATGAGGCTTTCTCTCAGGCCCTGATCGATGCCACTGAGATATTGCCCGTGTTTGTGTTTGAGCCGCGCTGGTTCGCCGACCTGCCAAGCATTGGCTTCCGCAAAACCGGTCCATTTCGGACCAACTTCCTGATCGAAGCCGTAACGGATTTACGCCGGTCGCTGCAGCATAAGGGGGCCGATCTGGTTGTCCGCGTTGGTAATCCGGCCGTTGTTTTAGCCGATTTGGTCAGGGAGTCTGGTGCCGAAGCCATCTACGCCAGTAAAGAGGTGACCCAGGAGGAAACCGATACGGAGTCTGATCTGAGCAAACGCCTGAAGCCCCTCAACGTTGATCTGCGATTGTTCTGGCAGTCGACGTTGTACCACGTTCTCGATTTACCGTTTGAGATTGCGCGGCTCCCGGAGGTGTTTACCCAGTTCAGAAACCGGGTCGAGAAATACGCCAACGTTCGGGACGTGGTGCCAACGCCGATGCGCGTGCGGCTCGTGCCCGATGTGTCGCCGGGCGATATCCCCAGCCTGGCCAGCTTTGGGTTTCCAGCTGGGCTGGCCCCCGACATCCGGGCGGCTGTGGCGTTTCATGGGGGTGAAACAATGGCTCTTTCAAGGCTGGAGCGCTATCTCTGGGAACGTGATCTGATTAAAACGTATAAAGACACCCGCAACGGAATGCTGGGTGAGGACTACTCCAGTAAGTTTTCGGCCTGGCTGGCGCTGGGTTGCCTGTCGCCCCGGCTGGTGCATGCCGAAGTGAAGCGGTATGAAACGGAGCGGGTCAAGAACGACTCCACCTACTGGCTTATTTTCGAGTTGATCTGGCGCGACTTTTTCCGGTTTGTCGCCCTTCGCTACGGTACCCGGATTTTCAAGCCGAGCGGCATCCGGCATGATCTAAACAAGAAATGGCGGCATGACACTGACCTCTTTCTGCGCTGGGCGGAAGGAAGAACGGGAATCCCGTTTGTCGACGCCAACATGCGCGAACTGAATCAGACGGGATTTATGTCGAACCGGGGGCGGCAAAACGTGGGGAGTTTCCTGGTCAAAGACCTTGGTATAGACTGGACGTGGGGCGCGGCTTACTTTGAAAGTCTGCTCGTCGATTATGATCCGTGCAGTAACTGGGGCAACTGGAATTACGTGGCCGGCGTTGGCAACGACCCCCGCGAGGATCGCTACTTCAACATTTACAGCCAGGCCACCCGCTACGATGAACAGGGGCGCTACGTTAAACACTGGCTGCCTGAATTGGTTAATGTTCCAGTCGATAAGGTACATCTGGTCTCTAACCTGTCTCCCGCCGAGCAGGCGCAGTACGCCATTGCACTGGGTGTTGATTACCCAATGCCGGTCATCAACCCAAACAAATGGACTACCAGGGAAAAGCACCGCTAACGTAGATTTACATTGACAAACTGATAGTTTTAGCCAACTTTGACCCCAACAACAATTCTTTTCTTCTAAACAAATCATGTCAAGAACCTTAATTATCGTAGTCGTTATTGCCATTGCACTAGGCATGTACGGGTGTAGTTCTTATAATGGCCTGGTCGAGAAAGACACGCAGGTTGAGAAATCGTGGGCCAACGTACAGACGCAGTACCAGCGCCGGGCTGACCTGATTCCGAACCTGGTAAGAACGGTGCAGGGCGCGGCTAATTTTGAGAAAGGTACGCTGACGGCTGTTATTCAGGCACGGGCAAATGCCACTGGGATTAACCTGAACGCCGACCAGTTGACCCCTGAAAATATTCAGAAAT
>DATHAW010000571.1:0-3940 GCA_035296465.1 Spirosoma sp. | reverse complement strand
ATGTTGAATCGCCCACACCCGCTACCATGCTGCTCGCCGGTATTATGCTGAAGATGGGCGTGTATGGCCTGATTCGGTTTATCCTACCAATCGTGCCACTTGATGTTGAAACATGGGGTCAAACCGTCATTATTCTGTCGGTCATCGGTATTGTATACGGGTCGATTATTGCCATTCGTCAGCGCGACATGAAGCGTTTGATTGCCTATTCATCGTTTTCGCACGTTGGACTTATGGCGGCCGGGGTGTTCTCACTGACCGAAACTGGCATGCAGGGTGCCCTGATTCAGATGCTGGCGCACGGGATTAACGTAGTGGGCATGTTTTTTGTGGCCGACGTTATCTTCTCACGTACCAACACCAACCTACTCGATCAGCTCGGCGGCATTACGCGCACCACACCGAAACTAACAGTGTATTTCATGATTATGCTGCTCGGTAGTGTGGCGCTGCCGCTTACAAATGGATTCATTGGTGAATTTCTGTTGCTGCATGGTGTCTTTACATATAATCATTACCTGGGCTTAGCAGCTGGATTTACCATCATTTTCGGAGCGGTCTACATGCTCCGTATGTTTCAAAAAAGCATGTTTGGTCCAACGTCGTCCCGGACTGGTACGTTTGCCGACCTAACCCTGTCTGAAAGCCTGGTGTTCATACCATTAGTAGTGATGGTTATATGGATGGGGGTCTACCCAAACACCTTTCTGAAAGCAACTGAACCGGCTGTTGTCAATCTCATGAAATACATTGGCACCACGGCTGTGTCGATGAAGTAACTCATTTAGTTCTGTAACCTATGCTTCCCATTGTTCTCCTGTCGGTTTTTGGCATTGTGCTGCTGTTTCTTGGCTTCCTGAAGTCGAAAACGCTTTTGCTCCCTGCCGCGCTGCTGTTTTTGCTGATTACGGGCGTAGCCAATTTTCTGGATTGGAACAAAACGTACCTGTACTTTGGGGATATGCTGCGCACCGATAACCTGACTATGGTATTCACTGCCATTATACTAGGCTCGGCGTTTCTGGTGATAGCGCTGTCGGGTAGTTTTATTGAGAATGACGAAGCTCAGCCTGCCGAATACTACGGGCTAATTATGTTTTCGCTGGTTGGGGCTGTTATGATGGTTGGTTTCCAGAACCTGATTATGCTCTTTGTTGGGGTTGAGATTCTGTCGGTAGCTATGTATATACTCACTGGCAGCGACAAGCGTAACCTTCGGTCCAATGAAGCCGCCCTGAAATACTTCCTGATGGGGGCTTTCACCACGGGTATCATGCTTTTTGGTATGGCGCTGCTCTATGGATCTACCGGCTCGTTTACACTTGCAGGCATTGGAAATTATGCCGCTAACCCACAGTCGGGACTATCGCTGCTGCTCTACGTGGGTCTCCTGATGCTGCTAATTGGCTTGCTGTTTAAAGTGTCTGCGGCTCCATTTCACTTCTGGACACCCGATGTGTACGACGGTGCCCCCTCGATTTTCACCGCGTTTATGTCGACCGTGGTGAAGACTGCTGGTTTTGCGGCTCTGTTTCGCCTGTTGTCTGTTTCGTTCGTGGGCGTCTACCAGTTTTGGTGGGTTATTCTTGCCGTCATAACGGCCATTACGCTCGTCGCTGGTAATGTTACGGCCGTGTATCAGAATAGTTTTAAACGAATGATGGCCTACTCCAGCATTTCACACGCGGGCTACCTGCTAATTGGTCTGGCATCGCTGGGGGCGCAATCAAAACAGGCTATTGTATTTTATTCATTAGCCTACTCCGTTGCTACCATCTCGGCATTTGGTGTGTTAATACTGGTAGCGCAACGCAATACACAAACCATTACCAGAGAAGGAGTGGGGGTGGCAGGAGAGAGCTTCGACTCATTTAATGGCCTGGCCCGGCAGAATCCATTGTTGGGCTTCGCCATGGCAGTTTCAATGCTGTCGCTCGCGGGTATTCCGCTAACGGCCGGTTTCTGGGGTAAGTTTTATATGTTCTCCACGGCGGCCGAAAAGGGCCAAATCTGGCTGCTGGTTGTTGCCGTACTGATGTCGGCAATTGGTATATACTATTATTTCAGGGTAATCATCGCCATGTATTTCCGCGACGGAGCGACTGAGCCAATCCGGGTGGCTCCATTTTATCGTTACGTTCTGCTGGCGGCAACAATAGTAACGATCGGGTTAGGCATTGTACCCGGCTTGCTACAGGGGCTTTTTTAAGAAATTGTTACAATAGCCCGGTCCGTACCCTCAGTAATCACGTGCTGATCTTCATCTGTTTGGCTGTGAATTCGTACTTTTGATTTTATATAGACATATCAGGCGAAAGGACCCGTATTTTAGCAGTGAATCCAGTGAACGTGAGCAGTATCCAACAGCCGAAATCCAGAGATTATAAAAGTTTTTTCTCGTTCTTTCTAACGGCACTCTTAGGTGCGTCCGTTAATTTTATCACCCAGATAGTTTATAGACGTTACTTTGATTTTGCTACCAGCGTTTTTTTGGGTTACCTGACCGCAACGGTTGTTAGTTTCATGCCAACTAAACGGTTTGCTTTTTCGGCCGGCAAAACGGGTAACACAGGACGCGAAGCCATCAAGTTTCTGATTATTGCCTTAGTAGCACTGATCGTGCAGGTATACGTCTCTAAATTCACACTAACCTGGATCGCTAACCCGCTTTTTCCGGGACTTTCTTCATTCTGGCGTGAAAAAGGTTCGCACGTTGTGGGTATGGGCCTTAGTTTCTTAGCTAATTATTTCGGCCATAAACTGCTCACGTTTCGCAGTACGGGAATGTATGACAAGATACGTTCGAGATCGCCTAAACAGGGAGAGGAACAGCTTTAATAAAGACCAAAAATTGGTCGATTATCTTTATTAGCTGACAGGTTTCCAAAGGTTATAATCGGTTTGTTAAAGGAGTAGCAATTAAGATTGTCTGGGTTCAGGATTAGGTATATTTGTGTTCAAAGTAGTAAACAACAATAACGTAATGAAAAAAGTACTTGCATTCTTGTTTGTTGGAAGCCTGTTGACGTTTGCTGCCTGCCAGCCAAAACCAAAAACGGAAGAAGCCGGTGTCGATGCAACGGCTACTATGTCCACTGATACTACAACGATGACTACTGATTCGGCTTCGACGATGGCTTCTGACAGCGCGAAGTAAGCTAAATGTTATGCAGAATGTAGTAAAAGCTCTACCGATGTAGGGCTTTTACTGCGTTATGAACATGGGAAGAGTGAGCATAGCTCAATCGTTCATAGTTCACAGCTAACAGTCTAAATTGTAATTTCGAAAGATGCCATCAAATACGACTTTTTAGCTGCCCACCACATTACTGACAATTTGGGCATTAGATTGACGTTCATCTTCGCTTATAGTTTTTAACCGGTTTAATCTTCGTATTAATCCTGACCCATTGTACCATTTAGCCATTCACGAATGAAGAATCTTTGTTGTAGTTCGCTGTTTATTCTCTTCATGGTTCTCAGCATCAGTACATTTGCTCAAACGGTCTCTACGAAAAGTGGCACGCTGGCAGACATGAAGCTACTGGAAGGGCACTGGTTTGGTACATTCAAGGGTGGTCCCATTGAAGCGTTCTGGTCAGCACCAGCAGGGGACAATATTGTAGGGTTTATCCGCATGATGAAGGATGACAAAATTACCCTGTACGAACTGTTTGCATTTGAACAAACCGAACGCGGACCGGTAGCGATGGTAAAGCACTTCAAGCCTGGCCTGATTGGCCGGGAGGAGAAAGATAAGTCAGACCGGTACGTATTCCTGGAAGGAGAAAGAAACCGCGCTTTATTTGAGAAAGACGATGCATCCATCCGAATCATCTATGAACGTCGCCAGAGTGATCAACTGGTTATTCGGCGGGGTGAGAAAAAAGACGCCAGCTGGGTATTCACTGATTTGTTCGTATTTAACCGGGCTAAATGA
>DATHAW010000570.1:0-5519 GCA_035296465.1 Spirosoma sp. | reverse complement strand
AGGTCCAATTGATTTTGACACTTCCGTCTGGTTTGTTGCTCATCAAACAAAACTGTCCCTCTCTGACCAGTGAGCAGCATTTGGACGGTACCATACCTGTCGTTCTCGTAGCTGACCAGGAGGAAGGAAGCGTTCAGTGCGGGACAAATCAGCGTACGGAGGCTGTTGGGCTCCTGGTCCAGCCAGATCATGTTAGCTAGTGAAGATCTGAGCCTGAACGGATAGGCCGAACAGAGTGACGGCTACAATGATGCAAACTGCCATAGATGCCTGGGGTCAGCCATCTCTGGCAGATCGCCCAACGTCAAAATCCCAGAGGTAGCCGCCAGCGTTTTTAGCCATGCAGGTGAAACTCACTTCAGACGGCGCCTTGCAGCCATTGTTCTGCACGGAAAAGCCGACAGTCGGCTCAACAGGCCTATTACGGTTGTAGTAAGCCGACAGGACCACCACAGCGATGAACGTAAGAAGTCGTTTCATAACAAGCCAATTTGCTTACTACTTTAGTCGTATTTTCTTACTCATCCGGAAACAGATGCTTACCCTTTCGTTCCCACGGCGACAATCATCTCACAAGGACCCACAAAGCCCTGCTCGGTTTCGAAAGCGGCTAATTCATTTCGGATTTCCTGCCAGACCGATTCTTTTTCTGGATCGGGTAAACTGCTGAGCATCTGGTGTAAAGCGCCGAAGGATTCCTTTTCAAACCTGACACACTCGGCCGCAGAGGAGAGCACTAACGGCGAGTCAATACGTACCGCCTGCACATTTCGGAAACTCGCTTGCATGAAGGCTTTTTTCTATCACTCCCTCTCCGCCCAGGCTGAATGGATCAGGCTGGCCGGGTAGAGGAGGAGGCAGTTGAGCGCGATTGCGGATGATACTAACCGGAATGGAGAAGAACTTATTTTTATCGGGCGTAGAATACACGATAGCGGCTACTTTTCCGCCGGGCTTCAGTACACGCAGCATCTCGGTTAAGGCCCATTGCTGGTCGGGAAAATAAATCAAAACAACCCGCGAAATCACCGCATCAAAATGGGCATCAAGAACGGCAACATTCTCCCCATCCATGACCTTAGTCTCCAGGTTGGTTAAACCGGCATCTTTAGCCAGTTTACGGGCAAACTCCAAAATGGCCGGGGCAATATCGGTAGCCAGGACATAGCCTGTCGGACCTACCCGTTGGGCCACCGTGATGGACTACTCGCCGGCACCGGCCGCTACGTCCAGCACACGCTGACCAGTAGTGATGCCCGCCATATCGATCATGGCATTGGTGGCTTTGCCTAACCATTGATTCAGCATTGGGCTCCAGTGGTACCAGGCTTCGGCCGCGGTTTGCCACTGGTCATGCGTTGTTTGCTTGTATTTAACCGGATCGAATGCTGAAATGGGTGCTTCCACGCTCGTTTTAGTTTAGGTTTATTTGTCCGCCATGGCTTTTTCAGTGCTGGCTAACACGCTCTGCCACAGGCTCTGCTAATTTAGGCGTAATTAAGACAATGTGTTCACTGGTTGGCGTGTTAACGTGAATGTGCTCGGTATGCCGGGATTGGGGTGTTTGTAAAACCAGCGTGTAGGCACCATTCGGCAGCGAAGCCAGGTCCAGTTGGCCAGAATACTTTCGTTTTGGCTGCAACTCTTCATATACGATGGTTCCGCGCTCGTCACGCAAGACAATTCGGACCGTGCCGTATCCGTCATTTTCATAACGAACCCGCAGGATGGATGAATTGGCGACCGGAGTAATGATCGTGCGCAGCGTGTTGGGCTGTTGGGTGAGGTCTGGCTTACCAGTGAACGTTTGGGCCTGAACTGATGGAGTGGTTGCGCCCAGGATGGCCAGCATAGGAACCATAGCAGCGAAACGACGGGCAGAAATGACGTTGGTTTTCATTGTAGTAAGTAGTTAGCGTTTTGGTTAACTGGTCCGGCTTCGTGCCGAATTGTTGAACCAAAGGTATAGTCGCCCCGTATGCCCATGCCAGCATATTCGCTTAAGCCCATGCGTCTGTCTGTACATAGCAGCTCCGCTTCGCTCAATGCAACTCATAGCCCTCAATGTCGTTCGTCGCCGACAAACGACATTGGCCGATCAAAGGAGCTGGTTCGCCGAAAAGTCTGTATTTCAGCAAGCTATGTATTGAACGTAATGTTAGTTTTGTCTTAAACCAGCGTCAAAATCACCTTGCCGATGAATTGGTTTAAAGCCTTGCTCGAAGCGGATAATACGCCCCTGAATTGGGTTATTCGGCACAGCCTGTACTGGATCGTCTTCACATTGATTTTATCCACGTCGTGGATCTACTGGTTTGGTACGTTTGACGATGCAGCCTGGGCGGTGGTCAGTAACATGACAATAAGAATGCCCATCGTGTACCTGTTTCTGTATTTTGTCCTGCCCTCCCTGCTGCATAAGCAACACCAACGGTTTGCTTTCAGGCTGGCTGTCTGGTTTGTGCTGTCGCTTCTCTATCGGTATCTGTATGGTCAATGGATTACCCCCCTGCAATCGCAAACCGATTTTACCGACAACGCCTTTCGTAAGTTGTTCGACGTTGGTTTCATGCTGTTCAATAACGATGTATTCGTGGCCGCATCCCTCAAAATGTTTCGCTACTGGTACCGAAAAACACGGGCCAACCAGCAGTTGGCGCAGGAGACACTCCTGGTTGAATTGCAGCTCCTGAAAGCGCAGGTCCACCCGCATTTTCTGTTCAATACGCTCAACAACATCTATTCGCTGGCCTTGCGCGGGTCAGACAAAGCCCCGGAGGTAGTAGACCGGTTATTGGGACTACTCCGGTACATGTTCCGGGAGTGCAACGCACCGACCGTACCCCTGACTAAAGAGATCGAACTAATTCGCAACTATACCCAACTCGAACAGATCCGGTATGGCAACCGCCTGAATATAGAGCTGATTGTTGAGGGCGACCTGGCTACCAGGCCCATTGCCCCGCTACTCCTGATACCCTTTGTCGAGAACGCGTTTAAGCACGGAGCGTCGGAGCAAACCGATAAAGCCTACATTAGGCTGACGTTGCTGGTGGCAGAAAATGAACTGATGTTCCGGCTCGAAAACAGCAAGGATGCTGGCCTAACCCGGCCTGCCCATGTGCATGGCGGATTGGGACTGGCTAACGTCCGAAAGCGTCTGGCCCTGATTTATCCCCATCGCCATACCTTAACCATCGGTTCTGAACCTACCCGCTACGTGGTCGAACTGACCATTCAGCTCGCCAACGATCCGGCTCAAAATCCCCATCGTCGGCTAAAGCCATCACGTGTTCCGGAAGCCACTCCATAAACTCCTCTACCCGGATGTTCTCATTTCTCCCTGCTAATCGGCTGTACCGGCATCTCCTGTTTTGGGTGAGTGTGGTTTTGTATTTCCTGGTTCCGCAACTCATCTATCCGGATTACATTGACACCGTTACGCATTATTTTTTCAATTTCGACTACCAGCACTCGCCCTACTTTCTCCTTTTTCTGTTTGGGTACGTGCTGGGTGTTGGGATGCTGTATGCCTACGCGTTCCTGCGGTGGGCCATGCCTCCGTTGCTGGCGGGCCGCTATGTCGCAGGTGTTGGGCTATACGTCCTGGTCACGGTCGTGATTTGTTACCTGTTCCGGCTCATCAAGGGGTTGCACATGGCCGTTCTTGACCCCCTGCTTCAGAGAGAGCCAATACGACCGTTTGACAGCCGCCATTTCGACGATTATTTTTTCAATCAGGTGTATATTCATGAATACAGCACCATTATCCTGATTCTGGCGGTTTATAGATTCTTTACCAACTGGCAGGAGAAACAACAGGAGGCTAACCAACTGGAGCGAGAAAAAATAAGCACGGAGATTCAGTTGTTAAAAACCCAGGTCAACCCCGATTTTCTGTTTAGCTCACTCGAACGGGTAAAAACGCTCACCCAGCAACGTAGCAAACAGGCCCCCACCCTCCTGTTGGACCTGGCCCATTTCCTGCGGTATGTTCTTTACGAGACCAAGGCCGAAACGGTCACCCTCGCCCTGGAGGTAAGTACCATCCGCCAATATGTTTCGTTGCAAAAAATGCTGTGCTCTACCAATCTGGAAGTAGCCCTAATGATACGGGGGCTTATTGATCATCAGCGGGTTGTCCCGCTGTCCCTGCTTCCCCTCGTCGAAAATGCGTTTGACCGATTACGGCCCGATACAGATGAACCGGTTTGGGTGAGTGTCGACCTGGCCGTGGCCGACACCTACCTCACACTGAAAGTCATTACCGGGCAAACCAGCAGCCCACCCGACGACCAAAGCCAGCTTGCAACAATTCAGAAACAACTGTACTTTCATTACGGCGACGCTTACAACCTGCAGGTTATAGCTGAGTCTGACGCGTTTATCGTTACCCTGACCCTTAATTTTCCGGCTAGTCCCGAACCACCCAAATCCATCCCTTCCTTTTTGCACCATGAAACTACGCTGCCTGATCGTGGATGACGAGCCGCCGGCTTTAGATGTGCTGGAGTTGTACATCGGAGCTGTCGATGACCTCGAAATAGCCGCCCGCTGTGAAAATGCCCTGCAGGCATTTCAGGTATTGCAGCGCCAACCCATTGACCTGATGTTTCTGGACATTACGATGCCTAAACTGCTCGGCACCGATTTTCTGCGAACGCTCCGAAATCCTCCGCCCGTGATTTTCACAACTGCTTACGCTGAATACGCCCTTGATAGCTACGAACTGGACGTAGTCGACTACCTGCTTAAACCGATTCCCTTCGACCGGTTTCTACGGGCCGTAGGCAAAGTGTTGAAAACGGCGGATACTCCCCGGGCGGCATCGCTTTATGAGAAGGAACCTGCCCAATCGACCGGAGAAGGGTTTTTGTTTTTCCGGGCCGACCGCAAGTTGGTAAAGGTTGTTACGGGTGATATTCTTTACATTGAGAGCCTGAAAGACTATGTCAGGGTCGTTACCACTAGTAGTAAACCCCTGGTCATTAAACAAACGCTCAGTGCGCTCGAAGCCATGCTACCCGCCGATCAGTTCGTGCGTATACACCGGTGCTTTATTGTAGCTTCGAGTCGGGTGGCTACCTACACGCCCCGTCATGTAGAAGTAGCCGGGCAGGAGCTACCCATCGGCCGGTTATACCAAAAAGACGTAGAGCGTGCCTTACACGTGAGTTGAAAAAGAGGTTGTAGATGAACGGTTGCCTTGGTAACGACTTATTTTGCCGAAGTTAGCACCTGCTTCATCTGTTCAGCCACAAACTGGTTGCCTGCGTCGTTGAGGTGAACCCGGTCGGTGGTCAGAATGCCCCGGTCTTTATTGTCACGGTTATTCTTCAGGTTATAATCCTGAAATGCCTTCCGCAAATCGACCAGGGGTAGGTTCAGATGAAGGGCAATATCCCGAATAAACTGGCTGTACTGGTTTAGGTCGCCATCCTGCTGATTAGTCATATCAGTTTTTTCGCCGATAGCGGCTGGCGTACACAGTACCACGCGCACGTTAGCTGCCTGTAATT
>DATHAW010000569.1:0-9416 GCA_035296465.1 Spirosoma sp. | reverse complement strand
AAACAGCCCGCCATCCTGAATAACATAGCCAATGCGCCGGCGGAGGTCAGGCCCTGATTGCTGCGCTACGTCGACACCATCCACGCTGATTGAACCGCTGGTGGGCTCGATCAGGCGGTTTATCATTTTTAACGTAGTGGTTTTTCCGCATCCACTCGTACCCAGCAGCACCAGTGTTTCGCCCGCTTTAACGCGTAGCGATACATCGTCAACGGCCGTATGGGTACCGAATACTTTTGTCAGGTTGCGGATGTCTATCATTCTATTCGACGACCTTCACGCCCTTCCAGAACGCTACGTAGTCCTTAATCTGACTGGCACCCGACTTAGGCTCGGGGTAGTACCAGGCGGCATCCTGATTTGTCTGGCCATCCACGGTTAGCGAATAATAGGAAGCCAGACCTTTCCAGGGGCAGGTAGTATGGGTGTCGCTCGTAGCTAGATACTCGGCTTTGACCGATTGTTTTGGAAAATAATGATTGTTCTCAACGACAATTGTATCGTCACTTTCGGCAATGACCTGCCCGTTCCAGATAGCTTTCATAAGCACCTTAAAGTTGTAAGCGTAGTACTGGTTCAGCGGTCCCAGCAAGAGACCGTTATAACCACATTAGTCGTCAACTGGTTTACTTCAATACCTGCACCTCAATAACCGAGTTGTCATAGACCCGGTGGGTGGCTTTCTGGAAATCCTTTGCGTCGGCCTTGAAGATATTATCGACGTAGGTTTGTGGATTGCGATCAATGAGCGGAAACCATGTACTCTGCACCTGAATCATAACCCGGTGTCCTTTTTTGAAAGTGTGTAGCACATCCTGCAGGCGGAAGTTAACATCCGTCACTTCACCGGGTTTGAACGGCTCAGGCTTTTCGAACGAGTTGCGAAAACGCCCGCGCATGGCTTCTGAGCGTACCATCTGCTGGTAGTTGCCCAGGGTAATATTGTTGTTGGGCATGTAGGCGTGATTTGGCTCATCGGGTGGATACACGTCTATCAGTTTCACGACCCAGTCGGCGTCGGTGCCAGTCGTACTCACTTTCAGTTTGGCCATAATCTCCCCACCCAGCGTCATATCGTCGGTCAGTACATCGGTCTGAAAAACCAGTACGTCGGGCCGGCGACCTGCAAATCGCTGGTCTTCGGACATGTAGTTGAACGGTGTGAAGCCCTGCGTTGTGGTGATGTCTTCGGTATACGGTACGGGCTTCATTGGGTCGCTGACAAACTACGAGTAAGCATTGGTCGCATTGCCGCCTTGGGCCAGTTGCCCGTTGGCCGCCAGCCGAAAGGTCATGATTTGGGCAGCGGGCGAAGGCCATTTATCGAACGTGCGCCACTCGTTGCGGCCCGTGTTGAACAGGTACGCTTCGGGCAGGCCCGTTTTGCCATCGCCTTTCAGGAAGCTGTTAAAAAATTTGGCTTCGATGTTCCGCTGGTAAAACGTAGCGATGCTGTCACCAAAGTAAATATTGCTGTGCAGGGTATGGCCCGTCTCGCGCGACCACCGGCCGTGCCCGAACGGTCCCATAACGAGCGTATTGTATGTACCAGGGCTGGTCTTCTCAATCGTTTTATAGATGTTCAGCGGGCCGTACAAATCCTCAGCATCGAACCAGCCACCAACGGTCATCACGGCGGGCCGGACGTTTTTAAGGTGCGGCAGAATACTACGGGCCTGCCAAAAGGCATCATAATTTGGGTGTTCGACGGTCTCCTGCCAGTAGAAGTTGTCTTTGTAGTATTTCTGGGCGTTTTTGAGTGGACCAAGGTCATACTGAAACTGGAAGCCGTCTTTGGAGCCAGTTTTTATGAAAGCATCATCATACCAGGCTTTTGTTGTTGGGCCGGGGGTCTGGATACCGAAGACCGGAAACGTAAACAGATACGCCTGAATGAAGGCGCCATTATGGTGAAAGTCATCGAAGAAAAAATCGGACACAGGGGCCTGGGGTGAGGCTGCCTTTAGGGCGGGGTGGGCATCAGGCAACGACGCGGCCGTATAGAAACCGGGATAGCTGATACCCCACTGCCCTACCCGGCCATTATTGTTGGAGACATTTTTAAGTAACCACTCAATGGTGTCATAAGCATCCGAACTCTCATCGGGCGATCCGGCAGTTGAAGGGGTGGATTTAGATTTAGTACGTCCTTTCGTTTTGGCAAGCTGTGGTTCCGGCACATTCGGCGTCATGTTCGTCCATTTCCCCTCAGAAGCCCACCGACCCCGCACATCCTGATAAACAAAAATATACTTGTCGCGCATTAGGGTAGGCGACGGGCCAACCGATTTCGGATAGGCATCGGGACCATAGGGAGCTACGCTGTAACACGTTCGCTGCATCAGGAATGGATACTTGTTGTTAGCTGAGGCATCCTTTGGTACATAAACGGCGGTATGTAGTTTGGTGCCGTCGCGCATCGGAATTTTGTATTCGAACTTCTGGAAATTATTCTGTACGTAGGTGTCGGAAGACGTCGTCTGCGCAAATGACGTACTGGTCAGTAAAACAAACAGAATTAAGCGGTAGAGGGTGTATTTCATAGGAGCCGAACTGATAAACAATCAAATATAAGGCACAGAAACAAAAATGCCGGTAAAGGTTGCGTTCTGAAACGACGTACCTTCAACCGGCATTAAAAAACCCAATCTACCCTCTGCTAACTATGGATTCTCTTTAAGAACTACAAGCTACGGTGTACTACAAGACTAATACGTATGCATACTAATAGAGATGGTGGACTTAACACCCATTTTTTAATCTATGATTATTTTAACTTGCTAACTTTCTGTAACAAATATATATATTATTTATTAATATACAATATCGTAAACTAAAAATTATCAAAATATTTTTTCTAGTACTTACATCTTCATTTGTTAGCCTCTACGAGTGAGTTCATAGTTGAAAGATTTTTTCCATAATTACCCATTTCTGACCTGGCTGGGCACTGGGCAGTGCCTGCTGATACCGCCACATAAGCGTTTCCCACGCCTGTACAGTCGGGTTGGCCGCATCTATGTCGGCCTTGCGCTCAAGGCTGAAATCTTCAGCAGTATCCATCAGCAATACCAAACGGTTTTCCACCCGGTAGATTTCCATATTGGTTATTCCGGCATCGCGCATACTTTGCAGCACCTCTGGCCATACGGCTTCGTGGTAGCGCTCATATTCGGTAATGAGGACTGGGTCGTTTTTGAGATCAAGAGCAAGAACGTAGCGCATAAAAGGGAATGTTAGGATATAGTTAAACAGGTGTAGCTATGACAGTCATATACTACACCTGCTGTATTAGCCTTAATAAAGGTCGTTTGCTACACAGTTCCAACGGGTGTACCGACGGTATTGGCCCGTTTGATCTGATACCCGCTCAGAGCGTAGAATACAATAAAGGCAAAGCATACCAGGGGTACGATTAGCGCATATACGGCTCCGTAGGCAAACAGCGCCCCGGCGACCAACGGCATCAGCGCCCCGCCTACTATGCTCATGATGACCAGGGACGATGCTATTTTCGACTCAGCACCCAGGTTTTTTGTAGCCAATGCGAAGATGGTCGGGAACATGATCGACTGAAAAAAGTAGGTAAAGCTTAGGGCGATAACGGCCGTAACGCCCCCCGTCAGCATGGCCAGTACGGTCATTGCCACCGACCCTGCCGAGAAAAGGGCCAGCACCACATTCGGGCGCATCCGCGTCATCATGGAGGTGCCGATGAAGCGGCCGATCATGAACAGAACCAGGGCGAACGACGCGTGGAAGCCTGCAATCTGTGTCGGAGACAGATCCGATGGCGACCCCGTTAGGGCATTAATGACGTTCATGTAGCCCTCGGCCAGCGCCCAGTGGCCATCGCGCGATAAATCAAGTTTAAGGTCGACAAAGTACCCCCAGAGTGTGGCCTGCGCTCCTACATTGGCAAACTGGGCTACAACGCCCAGCATGAGGTGTCGATGGCGTAAGACACTCAGAATGGGGATTTTGCCGGCTGCCTGCTCCTCTTCGGCACCTACTTCGGGCATTTTAGTAATGGCGAATAGCACTGCCATAAACGCTACCATCAGGCCAATCACGAGGTAGGGGCCCTGCACCGAGAGTGCCTCCTCCACCCGAATGGCCTGGGCCGCAGCCGGTGTCATCGCCGTCAGCATTTCAGGTGTGTATTCGGTTTTGGAAAAAATGAACAGCGCTCCAATGATTGGCCCCAGAATGATGCTGATGCCATTGAACGATTGTGAGAAGTTCAGCCGCCACTCCGATTTTTCCGGGTCGCCCAATACCGTTACGTACAGGTTGGCGGCCGTTTCCAGAAACGCAATGCCGCAGGCCATGGTAAAGAGCGCAAACAGAAAAAAGCTGTAGACGCGGACCTCGGCGGCCGGGTAGAACAGGAAAGCCCCGCCCCCGTAAAGCAGCAATCCCAACAGAATCCCCTTTTTGTAGCCAAACCTCCGCATGACGTAGCCCGCAGGCAGGGCCATGAAAAAATAGCCGAGGTAGAACGCAAAGTCCACGATTCCGGCCTGAAACCGGTCAAGGTCCAGCGCAATTTGAAACTGCTTGATCAGTGATCCATTCAGGCTGTTAGCCAGGCCCCACAGGAAAAACAGGCTGGTGACGAGCGCAAAGGCAATGCCGTAGTTACCAGTCGACTGACCAGATTTAAGGGTAACGTTGTTGGTAGAAGGTCCGAGTGCCATTAGGTTTGGTTTAGGAATCGTGTCTGGACCCACCGCCAGGTTAGTCCGTTTACTAGTTCTCGACAAGCCAACCTCGCGATTGGCCAAGCCGTTACTCTTTACGGGAGAACTGCGGGTCAATTGACCCGTTATAATTTATAAAAATTTACTGGATTGGCGCCAAACACCTTGGCCCTTACTTCCTCCCCCAGGGAGCCACGTATTCCTCCACCAGGGTTTTGACCTGCGTATAACTGGCTGCTACCAGACATACCGGCCAGTCGGACCCAAACAGCAGCCGGTCGACACCAAAGTTGACGAACACAATGTCTAAATACGGAAAGAAATCCCCTTTGCTCCATTGGTGCCAGTCGGCCTCAGTGACCATCCCCGACAATTTGCACGATACGTTTTTGCACTTTGCCAGTTGGGCCATAAAATTCGACCAGCGGGTAATATCCTGCTTCCGAATATAAGGCTTAGCCAGGTGATCAATAACGAAGTTTACTTCCGGCACTGCCCGCACCAGGTGAAGTGCGGCTTTAAGCTGGGTTGGATAAATCAAAATATCGTACGTAAGCCCAAAATGGGCCAGTTTTCGGATGCCCTCTACAACGGCCGGTCGGGTCAGGAAGTCAACTGGCTCGGCCTGCGCTACGTGCCGATAGCCTTTAATTTCCGGATACAGCGCCAGTGCGTTTAATCGCTCCGGCAGCGTATCGGCCTGCAAGTCGACCCAGCCAACTACGCCTTTTACCATATCATACACACGGGCCATGTTGACCAGAAACAGCGTCTCAGCCTCCGACTGCGCAGCCTGCACGGCCACGCAGCCGTCAATGCCATTCTGCGCCAGCACGGGTTCCAGATCGGCGGGCAGGAAGTCGCGCCGGAGGGCAGCCATCTCGTCCGTAATCCACGTATCGCGGTGGGCGTCGAAATGCCAGAAATGCTGATGGGCGTCGATGGTCATATCAGGGGGCTATTATGGGGCAACAGTTGAGAGTCCCGGCGGGGAACCACCGTTGGCTAAAGATGAAGTATATACAAAGAGTACAGTTGAGTAGTCGCTCTCGGCTTCTTACTGATAGCTAACGGCCGTTTGCTTTTGTTCGCCCAACCCCTCGATACCCAGTTCTACCACGTCGCCGGGCTTCAGGTAGCGCGGTGGTTTCAGGCCTAGCCCAACGCCCGCGGGCGTGCCGGTCGAAATTACGTCGCCGGGCAGCAGCGTCATAAACTGACTGATGTAGCTAACGAGCGTCGGCACATTGAAAATCATGTCGTCGGTATTCGAATCCTGTAGTCGCTCCCCATTGAGGCTCAGCCAAAGGTGCAGGGCGTTCGGGTTTGGCACCTCGTCTTTGGTTACGAGATAAGGACCGAGTGGGGCAAACGTATCGGCACTTTTGCCTTTCACCCACTGACCACCGCGCTCCAGCTGCCACGCCCGCTCGGAATAGTCGTTGTGCAGGGCGTAGCCCGCCACGTAGTCCATTGCGTTGTCCAACTCGACATAACTGGCCTGTTTGCCGATTACGATAGCCAGTTCGACCTCCCAGTCCGTTTTTTCAGACCGCTTCGGAATCATTACGTTGTCGTTGGGGCCAACAAGGGCAGTGGTGGCTTTGAAAAACAAAATCGGTTCGGCGGGGCTGGCTGCTCCCGTTTCAGCCGCATGTTTGGCGTAGTTCAGGCCAACACAAATAATTTTAGACGGGCGTTTAATGCAGGGACCAAACCTGACATCGGGGGCCACTTCCGGGCTGGTATGTGCATGGGACGTAAGCCAGTGTGCCAGTCGATCGGGACCGTTCGTCGCAAAAAAGGATTCGTCATAATCTTCGCCGAAATGGGTTACGTCGATGGACTGACCGGTGGGAAGTACTACACCCGGATGTTCGTGATGGGGCGGGCCGAAGCGGAAGAGTTTCATGCAGGCTGATTAGTTACGTAAGGGAAAGCAGCCGATGGGGCAAGTTTAACCATAAGGCCCATTCAAGCGTCATCATTTTGGCTAAATTTGTCTAACACGTAGTTCTGTCAGCGTTGCCCGCCCCTCATACACTCCTCGGGCACAACCTGTGGGCACACGCGTACTGGCAGGCAGATAACATTTAAGATGGGCGTGAAGGTTTTTGGACCCCGTAAGCATACGCAACAATTGGTATATCTCCTTGTTTAGCCGCGTTACGTCCTGATTTTAGCGTAGCTTTTCGGTGTTCGTGTCTTTCCTATTCTATGAAACGATTGTTTTTACCGCTCGTGGCCCTGGCCATGCTGACGCTTGGCTGGTCCCATTTTCGTCAGAACCCCACCGACGACAAGCCAAACGATAACACCAATTGGGGCGAATACCTCGGTGGCCCCGACCGCAGCCATTACTCTGCCCTGACCCAGATTACGCCGACCAACGTAGCGCAACTGAAAGTAGCCTGGACGTATGCAGCACCCGACAGCGGTCAGATTCAGACCAACCCGATCATAGTCGATGGTGTGCTGTATGGTGTTACACCGAGTGTGCAGGCCTTTGCACTCGATGCGGCAACGGGCAAAGAACTGTGGAAATTTGGTGATCCGCTCAAAACATGGCACAGCACCAGCCGGGGCGTAGCCTACTGGCAGTCTGGCGGGCAGTCCGGCACACCAGACAAGCGAATTCTTTACACCGTCGGGCCAAAGCTCTACGCCCTTGACGCCAGAACAGGCAAGCCCATTCCCGATTTTGGCGATCAGGGCAGCATTGACCTGCACGAGGGTTTGGGCGAACAGGCGAAAGATAAATTCGTTATTTCCAATACGCCCGGCACGGTTTTCGAAGACCTCATCATTATGCCCGTGCGCTTGTCCGAAGGAGCCGATGCCGCGCCGGGCCACGTCAGGGCCTTCAATGTCAGGACGGGCAAACTCGTCTGGACGTTCCATACCATCCCGCAGCCCGGCGAATATGGCTATGAAACCTGGCCTAAGGAAACCTACAAAAACACGGACGTAGGGGGAGCCAACAACTGGGCGGGTATGTCGGTAGACCGGCCACGCGGCATCGTTTACGTACCCACCGGCTCGGCCGCGTTTGATTTCTACGGCGGCAACCGCAACGGCCAGAATCTGTTTGCCAACTGCCTGCTGGCTCTGGACGCCCGCACCGGCAAACGACTCTGGCACTTCCAGGCGGTTCACCACGACATCTGGGACCGCGACTTTCCGGCACCGCCCAACCTGCTGACGCTTACGCAGAATGGCAAAAAAATCGACGCCGTAGCGCAGGTGACCAAGTCGGGTCACGTGTTCGTGTTCGACCGGGTGACGGGCAAACCCTTGTTCCCCATCGTGGAAACACCCATGCCCAAATCCGACATACCGGGTGAAGAAGCCTGGCCCACCCAGCCCATTCCGCAGAAACCAGCGCCCTTTGCCCGGCAGAATTTCACCGAGAACGACCTTAATCCCTACTCCGACGAGCCCGACTCGCTGAAGGCGCAATTCCGGCGCAGCCGGCGCGGTACGTTCCAACCCCTCAGCCGGCAGGGAACGATTATTTTTCCCGGTCTCGACGGCGGGGCCGAGTGGGGCGGGGCCGCCACCGACCCCGATGGCATTATGTACGTAAACGCCAACCAGGCGGCCTGGCTCATTGCCCTGAACGACACCCCTAAACGGGACGCGCTGGCGCACCTGAGCGGGGGAGCAAGGTTGTATTCGCAAAATTGCCAGACCTGCCATGGAGCCGAGCGGAAAGGAAACCCGGCCAGCGGCTACCCCACGCTGGTAAACATCGGGCAACGACGCGACCGGGCCTACGTGCATGGAGTTATCAGCAGTGGGAAGGGCATGATGCCGGGCTTCACACAATTGTCCGGCGATGAGAAGCGGGCACTAGTCGCCTTTTTATTCGGCGACGAGAAGCAGGAAGTAACAGCCGCGGCCACCAAAAACAACCCCACTCCCTACGTACCATACAAGATTTCTGGCTATACGAAATTCACCGACAGTAAAGGTTTGTCGGGCATTGCTCCTCCCTGGGGCACACTCAACGCCATCGACCTGAATACCGGTGATTTTCGTTGGACTATACCGCTCGGCGAAGAACCGCTGCTGGCGAAAAAGGGTATCCGCAACACAGGCTCTGAAAATTACGGTGGCCCCGTCGTTACGGCCAGCGGGCTGCTGTTCATTGCCGCCACGAAAGACGAAAAATTCCGGGCGTTTGATAAAAAAACAGGTAAACTACTTTGGGAAATTGGGCTCCCGGCAGCTGGATATGCTACGCCCGCAACGTATCAGGCTGGTGGCAAACAGTACGTCGTCATCGCCTGCGGGGGAGCTAAATTAGGAACAAAAAAAGGAAACCAGTACGTAGCGTTTGCCCTACCATAGGGCAGGCACATCGGCCAAAACTCTGTAGAACGCATGCAGTAAGCTTGCTATATAGGGTTATATAATTCGCACATTGGAGTAAGCTCAATACGTGCCAGCTGTCATGAAAACGACTACCCAAAAGATAACTTTACACTGGCCCCAACCCACCATTGCCTGGCAACGTATTGGAGTGGTCGGAAAATCGGCAAAAGTTCGTAAAGCGCTGGGGGCCACTCTGTTTGTCCTAACCGGGATTTTATTGACACAACGAGCCCAAAATTTGTTTCCGCTCACGCCACTGCCCGGAGCAATGGCGTCGACAGCCATAGTGAGTGAACAACCGGATAGCACCAAGCCCAAACGCGAATACTGGCGCCC
>DATHAW010000568.1:0-3775 GCA_035296465.1 Spirosoma sp. | reverse complement strand
TTCCCCTGTTTACTTCCATTTCTTTTGACCTGACTGTGACCTCGCTGTGGCTGCCGCTCATTACCGGTGGTACGCTGGTGATATACCCGGAGCAAAAGCACGAAAGCGCCATCTTACGAGTGATCGAAGACAACCGATCCGCGGTGGTAAAGCTTACTCCTGCACATTTGAGCATCATCAATGAAATAAGCCAGCCGCAGCTAGACCGTTCCGTCATTGAGAAATTCATTGTGGGAGGGGAGCAACTGGATCGGTCACTGGCCTTGGACATCTACCGCAAGTTCGGCCAAAGCATAGCCATTTTTAATGAATATGGTCCTACCGAAGCTACGGTAGGCTGCATGATCCACCGGTTTGACCCCGTCCGGGACAAGGGAGAGGCTGTCGCCATCGGCCTGCCTTCAGCTAACAACCGTATTTTTCTGTTCAACGAAAGCCGACAGCCGGTGCCCACCGGTATGACCGGTGAAATCTACATCGGCGGCAAGAGCGTATCCCGGGGGTACGTTTCCAAGCCTCAGCTGACCCGGGAATGGTTTGTGTCGGGTGCATTTGCCGGGCACGACAAACTGTACCGAACAGGCGACTTGGCCGTAGTGGCAGGCAATGGCGTGCTTACCTACATCGGCCGAAAAGACGGCCAGGTCAAGATCAACGGCTACCGGGTTGAGCTGTCCGAGATCGAAAATGCATTGAAAGCCCATCCGGCAGTTTCGGACGCCAAAGTGGTCCTCAAAAACGATACCCTCTTAGCCTACTACCTGGCCAGCTCACCACTCGAAGCCCGCCAGTTGAAAGCTCACGCTGCCGGGGTGCTGCCCCATTACATGCAACCGCTGCGTTACCTGCGGCTGGAAAAATTTCCGCTTACCCCGCACGGGAAAGTTGACTTGGAGGCGCTTCCCGCCATGCCAGCCAAAGCCGCCGGAAGAGCCGCTTCCCGCACCGAAGCGGAAACAACACTTCTCCGGGTATTCGCAAAAGTAATGGGGCTTGAGCACGTGAGCTTGGATGACAACTATTACGAACTGGGCGGCGACTCCATCAAGGCGATCAGAATCATCTCCATGCTGGGCCGGGAAGGGTACAGCCTGACCATGCAAGACGTGCTCAAGGGGCCGTTACTGGCGGATACGGCCAGCCGGCTGCGTCTCGTGCAACAGCCCGGGGAGGCTATCAAAATGGCCGGGGGAAGCATCGGGCCGACGCCCGTGACGGCTTGGTTCTTCAGCCAGCAGCTCGCCAACCCGCATTACTTCAGCCACACCGTATTGCTCGAACTCAAGCAGGACATTCCGGTTGAACACTTAGAGGCCGCTTTTACTGCTCTGCTTAACCACCACGACGGCCTCCGCATCAGGTACGACGACGGGCAGGAGGGTTTATGTTACGCCGACCGGGTGGGCCGGTTCCACGTCCACGTGTTCAGCGCCGGGGTGGCAGAGACCGAGGCGACCGTCACCCGGGCAAAGGAGGAATTGTGCCGCAGCATCCACATCGGGCAGGCGCCGCTGCTCAGGGTCGGGATGATCCACAACCCGGATGGCACCCGGCTGCTGCTGATTGTCGCCCACCATCTGGTCATTGACGGCGTTTCGTGGCGCATTCTGCTGGAAGACCTCTATGCAATTTGTGATGCACTCCGCCGCGGGACGCTGGTATCGCTGCCTGCCAAAACAGCCAGTTACCGGGAATGGCAGCAGCGGATGGACGGGGAAGTAGCGGAGGGTGTTTACGACCAGGAACTTGCGTATTGGGAAAACCGGCGTCCGGTGCCAGTGAGCTTGGTGCCGGAAAAGGCTGCCGGGCAACCCGGCCAGGCAAAGGAAGGAAAAGTTCCAGTGGCGCTGGACCAGGAACAAACCGCGGTTTTGTTGCGCGAAGCCAGCCAGACATTCCAGGCTGATCCCCAACTGCTCCTGCTGGCATCGCTGGCAGCCGCCCTGCGCGGCTGGGTCGCCCAGGACACCGTCGTCATCGAACTAGAAAACCACGGTAGAAGTGCTACCCCGTCCGATGTTACTCGAACGATCGGCTGGTTTACAGCGATTTTCCCTTTCAGGTGCAGCCTCCAAAGCGAAACAATGACCGCGACCATTGCCGCAATAGTGGCAGAGTACAAAAACATTCCCCGCCAAGGCGCTGGGTACGGCGCCCTCAAATACTTGGCCGGCAAAATAAAGGATGACGGAGCCCGCCAGCTTCCTTTTATCAGGTTCAATTACATGGGCGCATTTGACGAGGAGGCTTCCAACGATCTTCTTACCGTCTCTTTTGATAACATCACCCGGGAAGCAGGCCCCGACAATGAGCCCACGGCAGTCATTGAGATCAACCTGCTCATCGTGCACAAGTGCCTGAGAGGGAGCATCAGTTACGCAAGCGGGCACATCAGCGCCGAAGCAGTTCAGAGTTTTGCTGAACGCTACCTGAACCAGTTGCAAGCCATGCTTGCGGCAGGTGCCCGGCACAACGGGTACTTCACGCCTGCCGACTTTGCTTTGTCCCGCATTGACGAAGAGGATTTGTCGGTGCTGTTCGGCTGAAGCAGCCCACGGGCCCCTCAGCCAAGTCGCATCTACAAATTTAGTCCCGTCTTTCAGTGTTTGTTGCAATCGCGTCCAGTGAGTCTGAACCTAACCATTATCAAAATGCTCTACAGAAACACTCTCAATGTATACAGGAATTTCATAAAGAATAAACTATCGTCCTTCATCAATATCTTTGGATTCATGATAGGCGTAGCGGCGTTCATCCTAATCGTTTCGGCGATAAAATACGAAAAAGGATATGACAGCTTCTACAGCAATGCCCATCACATCTATCGGGTAGGCATTCGGTTTTTCAACAATGGCAATCTGGTTAATAGTTCTATGGTGCAGTATCCGGTGGGAATGGCTTTGCAGAACGATTACGGCCAGGATGTGGAACGGTACGCCCGGGTGTGGCTCAATTATAACATCACGGTTTCTTATAAGGAAAAGTCCTTTTACGAAAAGAATATTTATAACGTCGATCCGGTGTTTCCGCTTATGTTCTGCCAGATGGTAACAGGCGATAAAGCGACCTGCCTACAGGAACACAACTCTGTGATCATCTCGGAAGAGGTGGCCCGCAAATACTTCGAGCAGGAAAACCCGATCGGAAAAATCATGCTTGTTTCTAGGTACGGACCTCATAAAGTAACGGGTGTTTTCAAAGACATTACCCACCAGTCGCACTTCAACTTCGAAGTGCTGGTGCCTTTGCATCACCTCGAAAAAGAATTCACCAACAACTGGGACTCCCATAATTTCTACACGTACATCCAATTAAAAGAAAACGTCAACCGCGAGGCCTTTGAAAGGAAGCTTGAAAGCTTCGTGCATCGGTACCGCAACAAGTATTTCCAGACCACCTCGCTGAAAGAAGCCTATTTTCTGCAACCGGTCAGAGATATCCGACTGTATTCGGACCTTTTGCTGGACTTTAAGCAGAACGGCCACGGCCAAGTGATCCCGTTGTATATTCTGAGTGCGGTCGTCATCATTCTTTTTGCGGTGTTCAACTACTTCAACTTTGCCATATCCAACACCTTGGCAAAAGCCAAGGAAATAGGAATTAGGCAAGTGCTCGGGGCCACCAAAAAAGAAATCGTGTTGCTGGTAATGACGGAGTCTTTCCTGTACAACCTGACGGGAACCGTACTAGGCGGGCTGATCGCAATCATCGCTTTCCCAGCGTTTGCCGATTACTTCGGTATCCAGACGGACGTTGCGCTGGCATCTAACGCGTG
>DATHAW010000567.1:0-1640 GCA_035296465.1 Spirosoma sp. | reverse complement strand
GGTTTCCAGTAGTCAGCGTTCAGGGCTTCGGCCAGCACTGCCGACACGACCGTTTTTCCGATTTCGGTACCGATTCCGGCCACAATGAGTTGAAGAGACATGGTCTTTCTAGTAATTGCAATCTTATCTGGCTACGAACAGTGAGCCAAGTAACCCGTTTATTTGTGCTTCTGTATTATACGCATGAATACAAATGCGTAGCCGCTCCTGACCGGCCGGGACTGTTGGGCTCAGGATGGCCCGAACATCGAAGCCCGCCTGTTGCACTCTTTCAGCTGCGTGCCGAGCCGTTTCGTTGCCGGGCACAATCAGGCACTGAATGGGCGATTGGCTGTCGGTCCACCCGCTGCCGGGCATTACATGGAAAACGCGTTCCCGGAAATACACAAGCCGGTCGTGCAGGAGTTCGTGGGCATCGAGATGGGTTTTCAGGTGTTCGTGAGCGCAGCGGATGGCCAATAGACTATGGGGTGGAAGGGCCGTTGAGTAAATGAACGGCCGGGCGAAATTAATGAGGTAGTCGCGTAGCACGGCTGGTCCAACAACGGCCGCCCCATGAACGCCCATCGCCTTCCCGAACGTATGAACCCGCGCAAATACCCGCTCCTGCAAACCCAGTGCTACGACCAAGCCCTCACCACTGTGTCCATATACACCCGTTGCATGGGCTTCGTCAACCAGTAGAGCTGCCCCGTAACGGTCGCAAAGGTCTGTCAGCTCGCCCAACGGAGCCAAATCACCATCCATGGAATACACCGACTCGACTGCCACGAACACTTGCCCCGAATGATTTTGTTTGCCTCTTGTCTGAATTGCAGTGGCCGAACGGAGTTGGTTTTCCAGGTCGGTAAGATCGTTATGACGAAAACGGCGACGGGTGGCGTAGCTAAGCCGGGCCCCATCAATCATACTGGCGTGGATCAGTTCATCTGTCAGCAGGGTATCGCCTGCTTGCGGCAAGCAGGCCAGCAGCCCCAGGTTTGCGTCGTAACCCGAGTTGAAAATCAGGGCTGATTCGGTTTGGTAAAATTGGGCCAGTTCCTGCTCAACTTCATCTGCCAATTCCGTTTGACCAGCCAGCAGCCGGGAGCCAGTAGCACCCGTACGGAGACTAATCTGCTGCATCTCCGCGTGTTGAATAGCTTCTCTTAGGGCGCCCGAACGGGCAAACCCCAGATAATCGTTCGAGCAGAAGTCGATCTGGTTATTGGCCAGACTCAGTTGGCGCAGCAGGCCAGCTTGCCAGCGAATAGCCAGGCGATCAGTAAGCGTGCTGACTACGTGCTTTGTCAGGGTGGGCATAGCCGCAAAAATAAAGCGGCCTGATGAAAGGATTTGTTACCGGCGTGTAATTCTGAGGCAAATGTTAATAAACATATAGTTATCCACACTGTAAATGTGGATAACTATATGATAATGTGATTTTTCTGAAAAATAAATGATTGAACGGGACAAAATTTGATAAACACAAATGGGGTACAAGACGTTATGTGCCCACTTCCAGGACAATTTTTCCAAATTGCTTTCCTTCATCCATTCGGCGCATAGCCAGTTCGGCTTCAGCCAGCGGGAACGTTTGATCGATAATAGGCATCAACTTCTTTTCGGTTACAAAGGCAATCATCGCGGCAAATTCCTGC
>DATHAW010000566.1:0-11885 GCA_035296465.1 Spirosoma sp. | reverse complement strand
TATTCCGTTTTTTCTCCAGCAACTGCTTGGGTTTACACCCCAGACGGCGGGCCTCGTGCTCCTGTCGGGGCCGCTGACCCTAAGCGTTATTGCACCCATTGGCGGTTACCTGTCAAGTCGGGTCAGCACACGCTGGTTAGCCAGTACTGGCCTGCTGCTGGCCGCTATTGGCTATTTCTCGTTTTCGTTTCTGCGGGCTGACTGGGTCTGGCAGGACGTAGTGTGGCGAAGCTCACTGGTTAGTTTTGGTTTCGCCCTGTTTCAGTCGCCCAATAGCAGTAGTGCGCTTAACGCGGCCCCTGTGTCGCAGCGCGGAGTTGCCAGTAGTGTCATTGCCTTTATGCGAAATATGGGATTAGTGGTGGGTATTGCCCTCGCAGCTGCCATCTGGTACAGCACCCGAAACCAGTATGCTCAGGCGCACCAGATCGACCCAATGAATCCAATGGCCCAACTAACGGGTATGCGCCACGTGTATCTAATGATGACCGGCCTGATGCTGACGGCAATTGCTATTTCGTTTGCCCGTGGGAAAGCCAGCCCCAAAGCCGTGCAGCCACACGTAGTGAAAAAAGACACATCGGCACTGGCGGGTTAACTGAAACCGAATTGTTTGTACTTTTCCTGCCTACATGGCAGAGGACTGGGTGTATGAAACGAGTGGAATCAATTGACGTGATCCGGGGCATCGTTATGGTGATAATGGCGCTGGACCATGTTCGGGATGTGTTGCATCTCCCCGCCCTGACCCAGGATCCAACGAACCTTGCCACCACCACTACACCGATTTTCCTGACTCGCTGGATCACCCATCTGTGTGCTCCCACGTTCGTGTTTCTGTCCGGAACGTCGGCCTATCTATCGCTCCAAAAACGCATTACGGCCAACCGCGATACTATAATACCCGGCCGGGAGTCAGCCCGTTTCTTTCTGTTGAAACGAGGGCTGGTGTTGATCCTACTGGAAATTACGCTCATCAATTTTGCCTTCTGGACCGACATTCAGTTCCGGTCGCTTTTGCTCCAGGTAATCTTCGTGATTGGTGCTGGCCTGATGCTACTATCGTTGGTATCAAAGGCACCTGTACGGTGGCTGGGGGTTGCCGGGCTAAGCATTATATTCCTGCACGATCTGCTGGGGTTGGTTCCGGCGTTCACAAATCCAGCGGCCCGGCTCGGCTGGTCGTTGCTGTTCCGTACAGAGGTGTTTCCGTACGGTCCCAATTTCATGCTCCTTGTTGCCTATCCGCTGATCCCATGGTTCGGGATTATGCTGTTCGGCTATGCCTGTGGGCCCATATTCGCGCGGCCGGTGGATGAGCGCCGAAAACAGCTATTGCGACTTGGTTTGGTATCACTGGGTCTGTTTCTGGTGTTGCGGTTCATTAATCTCTACGGTGATGCGGCTCCGTGGTCGGTTCAGAAAAGCGGTCTTTATACAGCGTTATCGTTTATAAACGTCAGCAAATATCCGCCGTCGCTGCTTTATACGGCCGTTACGTTGGGAATTATGTTTTTGGGACTATGGCTGACCGACGGGGCTAATACTGGCTTTATACGAATCATGACGGTCTACGGGAAAGTACCGTTATTTTATTACCTGATCCACTGGTATTTGGTGAAGGCCGCCATGATTGGGGTGATTCTGATTCAGGGCTTTTCGCTGCGGGATATGCCCATTGGTCCGCTAAGTTTTGGTCGTCCACCCGGGGCAGGTGTGTCGCTGCCGGTGGTTTATTTCGTTTGGTTAGGGCTTGCACTATTGCTGTATCCACTCTGCCGCTGGTACGGTCACTTCAAATCGGAACACCCCCATGTTGGCTGGCTGCGATACGTTTAATCGCCAAAGAAGTCGGTAGCAAACGGAGATATATTGTAAAAACCTATCGACACCAACCCGCTTTTTCCTTAAGTTTGGGGATACTAATTCGCTATGTTTACTCGTAAAGTATTCCCCCTCGTAACAGCCGTTTGTCTGTCCGTTTTGATTTCCAATGGGTTAACCGGCTGCCAGTCGAAAAGTGCGGACTCAACCGAATCCGAAAAAAGCACAGCATCGGCCGATGCCGACGGCAATGCGGCCGATACTAAATCCGACGCATCCGCTGCTGCACCCGCGCCCGATCCGAGCAGCATCCCGGCCAGCAAAATTGCTGATGCCGCCACGATTCTGGCCCGGCCGCAGGTGCCCATTCTGTGCTATCACCAGATTCGCGACTGGCGCCCCAAAGATTCGCAATCCTCAAAAGATTACATCATTCCAACGGGGGCTTTCCGCGAGCAGATGCAGATGCTGGCCGATAGCGGCTACCATACCGTGCTGCCTGATCAACTTTACGCGTACCTGACCACGGGTGCCAAGCTGCCGTCTAAACCCGTCATGCTTACCTTCGACGATGGCGACCTCGATCAGTATGAAACGGCCGTTCCTATTCTGGAAAAACACGGGTTCAAGGGGGCATTTTTTATTATGACCGTAGCCATTGGCCGGCGGGGTAAGCAGCCTTACATGGACAAAACTCAGATTAAAGACCTTTCCGACCGGGGTCACGCCATAGGGGCGCATACGTGGGACCACCACAACGTGAAGAAATACCAGGGCGACGATTGGAAAATACAGGTCGAAGAGCCCAAAGCGAAGCTGGAAGCCATTATTGGTAAACCCATCAAGTACTTCGCCTATCCATTTGGCCTCTGGAACAAACAGGCGCTGCCCGAAATTCAGAAGCGCGGTTACGTAGCTGCTTTCACCCTCGCCGATAAGCGCGATGATACCATGCCACTCTTTACCATCCGGCGTATTATTGCCGGCGGGCAGTGGAAAGCAAAAACTATGTACCGCAACATGATCGAGAGTTTTGATTAATACACTCTTCGGTTAAACCTCTGTGACGGAGCACTAACTGGATTTTGGCAGCCGTGATGCAAGCAGGTCGTTTGCATCACGGCTGTTTTTATGTCGAACCGAACTCAACCAATGTATACTAGATAGTGAGTGTTTATGGGAAAATAGGTCCGTATAAAGTGTAAAAAGTCTAAAATAATGCTTGCATATTACTATATTATGCTCTACCTTCCCTATGTAACAAATCGTTCAGGGCCATGAAAACATATGCATTGGTGATTGCGATTTTACTCAGCAGCCTATCTGAGGGGCTGGCGCAGGCAGACCACGAAGCCATTAAACGGGTGCTTCGCAGCGAAACAGAAGGGTTTTTTAAGCGCGACAAAGCCGTATGGTCCAACGCCTGGGCACATGCCCCCTACGTTCACTTTGCCGCTAATTTGTACGGTGGGGACTTTATGCTCGTCCAGGGCTGGGACAAACTGGAAAAACAGTTTGCCAGTCAGTTCAAAAGCTCGAAGGTATCGGACAACGTAACGGTGCAGAATTCAAACTACACCATCCATCAGAACGGGAATATGGCGTTCGTCGCTTACGATCAGACGCTGTTAGACAGCCATGGTAAAACAACATCGAAAGAGACGCGGGTGGTCGAAAAGATCAGTGGCCAGTGGAAGATCATTAACGTAACGGCGCTGACAAACCTGAAAAACTTCGGGTTGGCGGACAAAAAAGAATAAGTCTCATTCTCGTAAGCTCAACTGCCAAACTGCTTCACTAATCCCTCTAATGTGTGGAGGGGCTGAACGCCCGACTGCCGCCAGACAATCTTACCGTCTTTGAATAAAATCATGGTCGGAATACTCCGGATCTGGTATTGATCGGCGGCTTTCTGCGCTTTATCCACGTTGATTTTGACGACACGTACTTTATCGCCGACGCGTTCGGTAAGCTGTTTCAGAATAGGAGCCTGCTGCTTGCAGGGGCCGCACCAGTCAGCATAAAAATCGACCAGCACCGGCGTTTCTCCCTGGATCAGGTCCTTAAAAGAGGGTTTATTCATGGCTAACGTTGGTTTATGATGATTGGCCATTTGGGCGTTCGTGGTGGGTTGTTCATCTACATGGCAACAACCCACCACGAACGGACCTATTGCTCCTCATTTACCGGCTCGTTCATGATGGTATGCCCCATCTTATCGCGCTTAGTGCGCAGATAGTTCTCGTTATGCGGGTTGGAAGGGATTTCCACGGGCACCGTATCCACAATTTCGAGTCCGTAGCCCATCAGCCCCGCCCGCTTTTTAGGATTGTTAGAAATGAGTCGGAGTTTGCGGATGCCAAGGTCACGCAAAATCTGCGCGCCCACGCCATAGTCGCGGGCGTCCATTGGCAGACCCAGTTCAAGATTGGCTTCGACCGTATCACGTCCCATCTCCTGAAGTTTGTAGGCTTTTAGTTTGTTGAGCAGGCCAATGCCGCGACCCTCCTGAAACATGTAGACCACCACACCCCGGCCTTCGGCTTCAATCATCTTCATCGACGCGTGGAGTTGCCCCCCGCAGTCGCAGCGACACGAGCCAAAAATGTCGCCCGTTATGCACGACGAGTGAACACGCACTAACACCGGCTCACTGGGCTCCCAGCTTCCCTTCACGAGCGCCAGATGCATATCGCCGGTGTTGCTCTGCCGGAACGCGATTAGATCGAAGTGCCCGTGTTCGGTTGGCATGTCGACGCCAATTTCGCGCCGGATCAGCGTTTCAGATTGCAGGCGAAACTCGATCAGGTCCTGAATGCTGATAAGCTTCATGCCGAAGCGATCGGCCATGATACGCAATTGTGGCAAACGGGCCATGGTGCCGTCTTCGTTGAGCACTTCAATCAGGACACCAACCGGTGCCAGCCCGGCTAATTTAGCCAGGTCCACAGCCGCTTCGGTGTGTCCCGCCCGACGGATTACGCCACCTTCCACCGCCCGCAGTGGGAAAATGTGCCCCGGCCGGCCTAAATCGTCGGGTGTAGTGGTAGGGTTAACGAGCGCCTGAATAGTTTTAGCACGGTCTGAGGCCGAAATGCCCGTTGTGCAGCCATGACCCAGCAAATCGACCGAAACGGTAAAAGGCGTGGTATGCACGGACGTATTGCTGCTTACCATCATGTCGAGCCCCAGTTCGTCGCAGCGCTGCTGAGTCAGGGGTGCGCACATCAGGCCACGGGCCTCGCGCACCATGAAGTTCACCATTTCGGGGGTGACCATCTGGGCCGCGCAAATCATGTCACCTTCGTTTTCGCGGTCCTCATCATCTACAACCAGGACAATCTTGCCGGCCTTTATATCGGCAATGGCCTCTTCGATTCGGTCCAGCCGGATGGGTGCTGCATCAGCCTGCCCGGACTGGCCTATATTGGTACTATTATTGCTCATTTGTTTGGTTGATGCGTGTCGGTAGGCGTAAATTTGATTTATTACTCCCTGGTTTATGCCCTTTGGGTAAATTGGTAACACACCCCAGCTACGTAGACAGCGCTAACTATAGAATGAAAACTCTTTTTCATTCAGATACGTTTCGCGCCAAATGCGAAAAAGTCTGGTGGGCCGTTTCTCTGGATAAATGCTGCTGGCCTACATGAACGACAAACCCTTTTCCCTCCGTGCAAATTTTACGACTGTGGTTCATCAATAGACGGGCAAATGCCGGTTGGCCCGTATGCAAACTGGTTTTTACCATCGGATTATATTGGTCACTTTGTGGCTGTATGCTGGTTCAGGCCCAGAATGTGTGCATTAATCCTACATTTAAGGGAGACTTCAACCTTGATAAAGTTGAAGTCTGCGTCGGCTCAGCCGTCAACATCATCGACGTGCCGACAACGCTGAGCAACGCCGGTTATAACTTTCAATACGACGGTAAAACCCCATTTAACAACATTGTCCTGACCCCGAACAAGCGGATGGTTTACTCGAAACCCGGTTCGTACACCATCCTTCAGGCTGGAAGCGGAAACGGGACGGGTACCGGTACCATTTTATGCCGGGAGGTGACGGTGCTTCCTGTTGATCCGGTTAAATTCACCGTCAATGTGTGTTCGGGTCGCCGGGCTACGCTGACGGCTAAACTCGATGCCGGCACGGATCAGTATGACGAATTACTGGTTGACTGGGGTGATGGCATCAAAGAGCTAAAAACACGTCAGGACATCGACCAGGCTGCGCATACGTACGGCAACGATGGCCCCTACACGGTTATCATTACGGGTCTGTATCAGGCACCGGCTCTCTGCGATGGCCTTCCGTCACCGGCTCCTCCCTTTAGATTTCAGAGCAACGACCGCCCGTCCATCACTAAATTAACCACAACAGGCAATAATAGTATAACCATTGAGTACCAGGTCGGAAACGGCGTGGGCGTTGAACTCCTGCAAAAAGATGCCAGCGGCATCTACGCGCCAACGGGTCGGAGGGGAACCAGCGCCGGTAGGTTTATAGTGCAGACCAACGCCAGGCAGGTTCAGTGCTTTCAGGTAGTAGCGCAGGATGCCTGTAATGCCGCCGGACTACGATCAGACGCGATATGCAGCCTGGTGCCGGAAGCGGTAGCCTTAAACAAAATCAACGACCTGACCTGGAAACCTTACGAGGGTACGTTGTCGCACACAACAACCTTTGAGCGATACCGGATTTACCGCAATGGCGATGAGTTAATACAACTTTTTCAGCGAGACATCGGGAATCACCGCGACATCAACAGAATAGAATGCGGTGTACAATATTGCTACACACTCGAAGCCACCATATCGGGGGCGGTGCAAACCATTGTAACGTCGGCTCCGGTATGCGTTACGGGTGTCAACGGCGATCTGCCGGGAAGCCTTGGCGACGTTCTCGTGTCGGTCAATAACAACCGTCCGCAGTTAGTGGCTGCCTTACCTACCATCAATGCAACGGCCAGCTATACGCTCGCCATCAGCCGGGCCGATGGGCCAACGGGCACATTCCGGCCCGTGGGGACGGTAGCCGACAAAAACACGTTTATCGACGAAACCGCTAATCCTTCGGCTGGCCCCTACTGCTATCAACTAACCTACATTGCCACCTGCGGGCTGCCGTCACCCCCGTCTTCGCCTGTCTGTACGGTGTTTTTGGGATCGAAATCACCCAGCCGATTAGACTGGACAGCAGGGTCACCGTTTTGGCCGGGCTCGGTGGCCGGCTATGTTATAGAGATGATCGACTCGCTAAAGGGAACAAAGCAGGAAATTGACGTGGGCAGTAAACTTCTGTATGATCTTGACCCCAATGATCCCGCCCTGCAAACCCAGACGTACCGCATTGCCGCCACCTCGAACACGGGATTGGTCAGTTACTCTAATTTCTTTAGGCTGCAACGCGAAGCCAAAATCCTTGTTCCTGATGCTTTCACGCCTAATGGCGACGGCCTCAACGACGAATTTGTGGTTAAAGGCATTTTCGCCGACCCGTTCCGGATGACCATCTATAGCCGATGGGGCGAGATCATTTATACCACTACCGACAAAACAAAAGGCTGGGACGGCACGGCCGGTGGGCAGCCAGCGGCTGCCGGGCATTACCTGTACCGCATCGAGGTACAAGATAGTACCGGTCTCAAAACTGTTCGGGCGGGTACAGTGTTGTTGATACGGTAATCAGGTGTTCCGTGAGCAGGCTACTCGCGGGAGCTAATTATAAACTGGCTAACTCGCTGACTAATAGTATGAACATGATGGATATGTTCGGGAAAATGAAGGAAGTTCAGTCCCGGATGAAAGATGCGCAGGAAACGCTCCGCAACGTAACGGAAACGGGCGATGCGGGCGCAGGAATGGTTAAAGTGACGGTCAATGGGCTTAAAAACGTCCTGAGTGTTGAAATAGACCCGGACCTTATCAGGGCCGAGGACCGCGAGATGCTGCAGGACCTGATTGTGGCGGCAACAAACAAGGCTATGGGAACTATTGAAACCAAAGCCCGCGAACACCTTCGTCAGGCTACGGAAGGCCTGCTTCCCAACATTCCCGGCCTGAATTTAGACGGGCTGATGTAGCAGGTAGTCGAACAGCTCATGAACCGGTTAGCTGGTTCGTTGCCTGTTAACAGGTCAGCAGGCTATCTGGCCCACTGACGACTGCCTGTTTAACTCACCACTGCCCGATTTCTGTGGATATCCTCGCTATTGTTATTCTTAATTACAACGGTCGTTCTTTTCTTGCTGATTTTCTGCCGACGGTGATGGCCCATGCAGAAGGTCACCCCGTTTATGTAGCCGATAGTGCCTCAACGGATGATTCAGTGGCCTTCGTGCGCAACTCGTTTCCCCTCGTTCGGGTCATTGAGTTACCTCAGAATGACGGTTATGCCGGTGGTTATAACCGCTCCCTCGAACACATACTAACGCAGTATGGCGGGGCTACGTATTACGTCCTGCTCAACTCCGACATTGAGGTAACCCCCGGCTGGCTCCCACCTGTATTGAAACTCCTGGACACCAACCCGAAAATTGCCGCCTGCCAGCCTAAAATCCGGTCCTATACCCAGCGTAATTTGTTTGAACACGCAGGTGCGGCCGGTGGCTTTGTCGACTGGCTTGGCTACGTATTCTGCCGCGGACGTGTTTTTGCCCACTTCGAAGCAGACAAGGGTCAGTACGACGATAACCGGCGCGTTTTCTGGGCTACGGGCGCGTGTCTGTTTGTTCGGGCGGACGTATTTCATCTGGCAGGTGGCTTCGATGACCACTTTTTTGCCCACATGGAAGAAATTGACTGGTGCTGGCGGATTCAGCGGCTTGGTTACGAAGTCTGGGCCTGTGGCGAATCGACGGTTTACCACGTTGGGGGTGGTACACTGCCCAAATCTAACCCGCACAAAACATACCTGAACTACCGCAACAGCCTGTTCATGCTCTACAAGAACTGGCCGGCTGATGGCTGGCTATGGGGTAAGATTGGGCTGCGGCTGGTGTTGGATGGCCTGTCGTCGCTTCTGTTTCTGCAGGCTGGGCAATGGCGCGACGTAGGCGCTATTCTACGGGCACACTTTGCGTTCTACGGTCGACTGCCTGAATTACAACAGCAACGTGAGTCGCTGCGGCAAGGACAAAAGAATAATGTTCCCCTATATCCGCGTAGCGTAGTCTGGCAGTATTTTATCGAGAGAAAAAAAACGTACCCAGAAATAGCCGATGGGTACGCTAAAGCAGGTGAGTAACCAGTCAGGAAAATTCCATCGGCTTACGGGAACGAAGTTTGCCCGATTATTCTCACAATTCCCAAACGGTGGGATGAGCGTGCCGGCGGAGGTGCGTGTTCATTTCCATCCAGAACGCCATAATCAGATAAAGAATTACGGGTGATCCCAGCGTTAGAAAAGACGTATAAATAAAGTAAAGCCGGATGCTGCTGGCCGAGATACTCATCTTCTCTCCCAGCAGGGTACAGACACCAAATGCCTGCTTCTCAACAAAATAGCGAATTCTTTCCATATCGGTGATCCAACAGGCAAACAGTGCTCTTCTATGAGTACCCGAAAAACCTGCTGCTGGCAAAGCTAACAATTTTACACAACAGATTGTTTGCCCGCCACGAAGAAAAATAGATAAAAAGTCGGGGAAAGTACCAAAAAATAGCGCATTATTAAATGAAGTCAGAACATTTTTACTTTATTTGTGCAAAAACAATAGTTGGCCCCTTGGTTGGTACCAACGATCAGGTACCATTAAATTTAGTAGACTATCAACCTAATATTCTGGCTAAATCTATACGCCATTCTATAGGTTGTGTATAGCCTTTGTTACCCAATATCTTTTTTATGTTTACCAATTTAATTCTTTGCTTTTATGGAAACGGGTGTAGTGAAATTTTTCAATGAGGGTAAGGGCTATGGTTTCATCGTTGAAGACGATACCAACCGGGACATTTTTGTGCACATTACCGGTCTTAACGGGCTCACTATACGAGAGAAAGATCGGGTTCAGTTTGAAGTCGTTGACGGAAAAAAAGGCCTCAACGCGGTAAAAGTGAGAAAATTAGAGCAGGAATATTAACTAAAAATAGCTGCGAAAGCAAAATGCCCACCTGCTTAGCAGGTGGGCATTTTTATGAATACACTACGTGGGGTAGTTAATTTGCCGTCCAGCCTCGTACGTCGACTATGGTTGGCATGGGTGCGTCCATCT
The DNA here is from genome assembly GCA_035296465.1 of Spirosoma sp. GTDB lineage: Bacteria > Bacteroidota > Bacteroidia > Cytophagales > Spirosomataceae > Spirosoma. The sequence continues at coordinate 1,846 of DATHAW010000566.1, read as the reverse complement.
TTAATTTCTTACGCACTCCACCCAGGTCGTTGAACAGTTTATTAGGGCTGGCTGCCCGAAGTTGCTCCACCGTCAGGTAGCCCAATTTTTGCACGGCCGGAACCCAAACAGCCGGTACGCCCGCTTCGATAAAGTCAGCATCTGTAGACAGATCAGCTTTCTTTTCAGGGCGCATCTGCGGAAAAAATAGGACATCCTGAATGCTGGGCTGGTTGGTCATGATCATCGCCAGCCGATCGATACCCAATCCAACGCCGGCCGTGGGAGGCATCCCGTATTCGAGTGCCCGCAGAAAATCTTCGTCCAGCGCCATTGCTTCTTCGTCACCCCGCTCTGCCAACCGCAGTTGCTCCTCAAAGCGTTCACGCTGATCGATGGGGTCATTTAACTCCGAATAGGCATTGGCAATCTCCTTACCGTTGCAGATAGCCTCAAACCGCTCAACCAAGCCCGGTTTGCTCCGGTGCTTTTTGGTTAACGGCGACATCTCAACCGGGTAGTCGGTAATAAACGTCGGTTGAATCAGGTTCGGTTCGCAGGCGTCACCAAAGAGTTCATCGATCAACTTAGACTTGCCCATTGTGCTGTCCACCCGAATGCCCCGGCTTTCGGCTACCTGCCGCAGACCGGCCTCATCCAGCGTCGAAACATCGACACCCGTATATTCCTGAATGGCCTCGAACATGGTCAGGCGCTTCCAGGGGCGCTTGAAGTCGATGATGTTTTCGCCAACGCTCACTTTAGTCGTTCCGGCTACGTCCAGCGCCACTTTCTCAACCATCTCTTCAATGGTGTCCATCATCCAGAGGTAGTCTTTGTAAGCTACGTAAAACTCCACCTGGGTGAACTCGGGGTTGTGCGTGCGGTCCATGCCCTCGTTACGAAAGTCTTTGGCAAACTCGAACACGCCGTCGTACCCTCCCACAATGAGCCGCTTCAGATACAACTCGTTGGCAATGCGCATATAGAGCGTCATGTCGAGTGAGTTGTGGTGTGTTCGGAATGGCCGGGCCGCAGCCCCACCATGAATGGGCTGCAGAATAGGTGTTTCGACTTCCAGGTAGCCTTTCTGGCTAAGAAACTGCCGGATCGAGTTCACCAATTTCGTGCGTTTCACAAACACATCACGCACCTGCGGATTCACAATCAGGTCGACGTAGCGCTGCCGATAGCGTTGCTCAGGATCGGTAAAGGCATCGTAAGTTTCCTTCTCGCCCTGCTCATTCATCCCTTCTTTTACGACCGGTAACGGCCGTAGCGACTTGTTCAGGATTTTAAACGAGTGCACATGGATGGATAATTCACCAGTTTGCGTGGTAAACACATGGCCTTCGATACCAACGATATCGCCGATGTCAAGTAGTTTTTTGAATACGGTGTTATAGCGTGTTTTGTCGTCGGTGGGGCACAGATCGTCGCGCCGGAAGTACAGTTGCAATCGACCGGTGGAATCCTGCATCTCGGCAAACGATGCACTGCCCATGATGCGGAAACTCATCAGGCGACCCGCCAGCCGAATCGTCTTAAATTGGGCGTCTGCCGAAAAGTCCAGTTGTGGTTGGTAGCCTCCCTGCGTATCGGTCTCGCCCGGCGCCCCGGTAGTTTTGTCGCTGAAGGCCGACCGGATGTCGGCAATGGTGTGGGTTACGTCAAACAGCTCGGCAGGGTAGGGGTCTATGCCCATTCGCATTAATTCTTCGCGCTTGTGTCGGCGGTTAATCTCTTGTTCGCTCAGCATTATAAAGAAATCAAATCAGCCTCAAAATTAAGCGATAAAGTTGGGAACATGACCGGGCTATTGCACCTGCCAGCCAGTTGGACCTGACCTGACGGCTCACAGCTGAAA
>DATHAW010000565.1:0-7489 GCA_035296465.1 Spirosoma sp. | reverse complement strand
GACGCGTTGACCTGGAACATGGCGGCCACTTCCTGAATGCCGTAATAAAGCTTACCCGACTCTTCCATATGACAAACTTAACTTGTTGATGCGGCAGTAAACAGACAAGATTTGGCGTAATTTTGCCCCTTGCTGGATTTGCATATATAACGGTCAAGCACAAATAAGGCACACTGCCCTATACTGACTGACTACCGACTTGGATTACTATGACCTCCCACGAAATACGCCGTCAGTTCCTCCAATTTTTTCAGTCAAAGCAACACCTGATTGTTGCATCGGCTCCACTGGTCGCTAAAAACGACCCGACGCTGATGTTCAACAATTCAGGAATGGCTCAATTTAAAGACTTTTTTCTTGGAAACGGCAATCCACCCTCCCGGCGTGTAGCCGATACGCAGAAATGCCTGCGGGTATCAGGCAAGCACAACGACCTGGAAGACGTAGGATTCGACACCTACCACCACACTATGTTCGAGATGCTCGGCAACTGGTCGTTTGGTGATTATTTTAAGAAAGAGGCCATAACTTGGGCGTGGGAACTGCTGACGGAGGTATATCAATTGCCAAAAGATCGGTTGTACGTATCGGTGTTTCAGGGCGACGCGCACGACAACGTACCCTTTGATCAGGAAGCGTTTGACCTCTGGGAGCCCATCGTGGGGAAAGACCGGATCATATACGGCAACAAAAAAGATAACTTCTGGGAGATGGGCGACACCGGTCCCTGCGGCCCGTGTTCCGAAATTCACGTCGATCTGCGCTCGCCCGAAGAAGTTGCCCAATCGCCCGGCAAAGACCTGGTCAATGCCGACCACCCGCAGGTAGTTGAGATCTGGAACCTCGTGTTCATGCAGTTTAACCGCAAGGCCGATGGGTCGCTGGAGCCCTTGCCCGCCCGCCACGTCGATACGGGCATGGGTTTCGAGCGGTTGTGTATGGCCATTCAGGGCAAGAAATCCAACTACGACACGGACGTTTTTTCGGGTACCATCAGCGTCATCGAGGAAATTTCGGGCATGCCCTACACCGGTTCTAAAGACAGTAAATCGGACGTAGCGATGCGCGTAATTGCCGACCACATCCGGGCAGTATCGTTCGCTATTGCCGATGGATTGGTGCCGAGCAATGCCAAAGCAGGCTACGTTATTCGGCGAATTTTGCGCCGGGCCATCCGTTATGGTTATTCGTACCTAAACCTGACTGAGCCGTTCATGACCAAACTCGTGCCGACGCTGGCCATGCAGTTTGCCGATGTCTTCCCCGAACTCAACGCCCAGCGCGACTTTGTAGCTACGGTCATTCGGGAAGAAGAAATAGCATTCCTGCGGACGCTGGGTACGGGTCTGGGCCGGTTGGATCAAATTATTGGTCAGTTGGCAACCGAAGGTAACCAGATGATTCCAGGCGAAACAGTATTTGAACTGAACGACACATTTGGCTTTCCAGCTGACCTGACGGCCCTGATTGCACGGGAAAAGGGTCTGAGCATTGACGAAGAGGGTTTTCAGAAAGCGCTTCAAGAGCAGAAAGCACGTTCGCGCAAAGATGCTTCGTCATCGGCGGGCGACTGGATTGATGTGAATGAAGTGGATACAACCCGGTTCGTTGGCTATGATCAGACGGAGGCCGATACCCTCATTGTTAAGTATCGCAAGGTGCAGAACAAGCAGGGAACGCAGTACCGGATTGTATTGGCCGAAACTCCTTTCTATGCTGAATCGGGTGGGCAGATTGGCGATACGGGTGTGCTGGTAGTAACAGCTGGTGAGCAGGTTCGCATGATACGAATTGTGGACACAAAAAAAGAAAACGACCTGTCCATTCTAATTACGGCCGACAAAGACCTCGACGACGTACTGGAAACCGCTACGTCGGTTCATGCTGTGGTTGACGCCGACCGCCGTAAACTCACCTCCAGCAACCACTCGGCTACGCACCTGCTCCATGCGGCCCTGCGGGGAGTACTAGGAACGCACGTTGCCCAGAAAGGCTCCTACGTTGGTCCAGATGCATTACGCTTCGATTTTTCACATTTTAGCAAAGTTACAGACGAGCAACTGGCCGAGGTGGAGCGTATCGTGAACGAGAAGATCCGGCAGGATATTCCGCTCGATGAGCAACGTAACCTACCGATTGCTCAGGCCAAAGACATGGGCGCTACAGCGCTGTTTGGCGAGAAATACGGCGACTTTGTGCGCGTTATTACGTTTGACCCCAACTATTCGGTCGAACTTTGCGGTGGTACGCACGTTCCGGCGACGGGCCACATCGGCTTGTTCAAATTCACCAGTGAGGGATCCGTATCGACCGGCATCCGGCGCATTGAAGGCAAAACGTCGGTTGGCGCCGAAGCGCTGGTGAATGAGCAGATGGCCGTTGTCAGTGAACTAAAAGAATTGCTGAAGGCACCCAAAGATATTGTTAAGGCTGTACAGAGTCTCCTGGAGGAACGTAGTGCGCTGCAAAAGCAGGTCGACGCGTTGCAGCATGAGAAGGTACAACAACTGAAAGGGCAACTGTTAGATAAAGTACAGGCTGTAAACCGAAACGTCGGACCGGGCCATAGGGTTCTCGTGGAGCGGGTCGATGTGCCCAATGCCGATGCCCTCAAGCAACTGGCTTATGATTTGAAAGCCAAAGTAGACAACCTTGCCCTTGTGCTGGGTGCCGACATCAACGGCAAGCCCCAACTTGCTGTCATGCTGCCCGATTCGCTGATCCAGCCGCATGAGCGGGGAGGGCGCAACATGAACGCCGGACAGGTAGTGAAGGAACTGGCTAAGAATATCAAAGGCGGTGGTGGTGGGCAACCCTTCTTTGCCACGGCGGGCGGCTCGGAATTGAGCGGGTTGGACGCAGCACTAGCGCAGGGTAAAGAGTTGCTGATGTAAAACAACGTAGTGAAACGGGATTCGGTTAACTCACGTAGAGTTAACCGAATCCCGTTTGTATTAAATCCTACTCTATGAACCAACCCATCGGCGTGTTCGATTCCGGCTACGGTGGCCTGACGGTTCTGCGCGAGATTGTCCAAAAATTACCCCAGTACGACTACGTCTACCTCGGCGACAATGCCCGAACGCCCTACGGAACCCGCTCGTTCGATACGGTTTATCAGTATACCCTCGAATGCGTCCAGCACCTGTTTGACCGGGGCTGCCGACTGGTCATTCTGGCTTGCAACACAGCATCGGCTAAAGCTCTGCGCAATATCCAGCAACTCGATTTGCCAACCCTGGCACCCGATAGTCGCGTGCTGGGTGTTATTCGGCCCACCACGGAGGTAATCGGAACGTACTCAAAAACGGGTAATGTGGGCATACTGGCGACACCGGGCACTGTTACATCGGAGTCATACATCGTTGAGATAGAAAAGTTTTTCCCCAATCTGCAGGTGTTTCAGGAGGCCTGCCCAATGTGGGTGCCACTGGTCGAGAATGGCGAGTATGCGGGCGATGGAGCCGATTATTTTGTAAAACAGCATATTTATCGGTTACTAGGGCAATCCTCAGCCATCGATACGTTGCTACTTGCCTGTACGCATTATCCACTGCTGCTGGACAAAATCCGGCAGTATGCTCCGGTGGGTACCACAATTTTGAGTCAGGGCGGTATCGTAGCGAACAGCTTAGCCGATTACCTCCTTCGGCATCCCGAACTGGAAGCGCAGTGCAGCCAGCATGGTCAACGCCTATTCCTGACAACGGACTCAACGGTGGATTTCGACCGGCAGGCAACGGTATTCTACGGCGAACCCGTTCGGTCGGCGCATCTGGCCTTATGAGGTCGGGTGTATCGACAGGGCCGCAAATGAGCAAATGGGCGTACCGTTGCTGATTGCTACCAGTCCGCGCTGGCAATCAAGTAAGTATGTCACACATCGGCACTGGCCTATCCCGCCGAATTTTCGTAACTTTGCAACTTTAAGCTGAAGCAAACTAATACGCCATGATATCGGTACAAAACGTCTCTCTTCGCTATGGAAAGCGGGTGCTGTTCGACGACGTCACTATAAAATTTACATCCGGTAACTGCTATGGCGTTATCGGGGCCAACGGGGCCGGAAAGTCTACGTTTCTAAAGATTCTTTCGGGCGAAATTGAACCGCAAACCGGATCAGTGACGATGACGCCTGGTGAACGGATGTCGGTGCTAAGTCAGAATCAGTTCGCCTTCGATGAATATCCAGTGCTGCAAACCGTCATTATGGGTAACAAACGCCTGTATGACATCATGCAGGAAAAAGACGCCTTATACGCAAAAGAAGACTTCACCGATGCTGACGGCGAGAAAGCCGCCGAGCTTGAATCGGAATTTGCCGAAATGAATGGATGGGATGCTGAGTCTGACGCAGCCAGCCTGCTAAGTGGCTTAGGCATTAAAGAAGATATGCACAATGCGCTGATGTCGGACATCAACGGTTCAGAGAAAGTGCGTATCCTGCTGGCTCAGGCCTTGTTTGGTAGCCCCGATATTCTCCTGCTTGACGAGCCGACCAACAACCTTGACGTTGAGTCGGTGTTGTGGCTCGAAAACTTCCTGGCCAATTTTAATAATACTGTTATTGTTGTATCCCACGATCGGCACTTTTTAGATCAGGTCTGTACTCAGATCGTCGATGTCGATTTTAGCAAGGTCAAGCTCTTTGCCGGTAACTATTCGTTCTGGTATGAGTCGAGCCAGTTAGCGCTACGTCAGCGGCAGGACCAGAACAAAAAGACGGAGGATAAGCGCAAAGAACTCGAAGAATTCATTCGGCGCTTCTCGGCTAATGCTTCCAAATCGAAGCAGGCTACGAGCCGCGCTAAATTGCTCGAAAAACTTACCATCGATGATATTCAGCCTTCGTCGCGGAAATACCCCTACGTTAACTTTAAGCCTGAACGTGAGCCGGGCGACCAGATTCTGACGGTCGAAAACCTGACTTACACCGCCGAAGATGGCACGAAGCTGTTCGAAAACCTATCGTTTACGGTAAACAAGCAGGACAAAATTTTCCTCTTTAGCCGCGATGGTCTGGCCGTTTCAGCTCTACTCGATATTCTGGCGGGTGAGCGTAAGGCCGATTCTGGTACGTTCCGGTGGGGAATCACGATTACGGTGTCGTACTTTCCGAGCGATACCGAAAAAGACAAGTTTTTTCAGACCGACCTGAATTTAGTTGATTGGCTGCGGCAGTATTCGGTAGAGAAAGATGAGAGCTTTATCCGGGGCTTTTTAGGCCGGATGCTGTTTTCAGGTGAGGAATCGCTTAAGAAGGCAACCGTACTCAGCGGGGGCGAGAAAGTGCGGTGTATGCTGTCGAAAATGATGCTGTCGGGAGCTAACTGCCTGCTGCTCGACGAACCGACGAACCACCTCGACCTCGAATCCATCGAATCGCTGAACAACGGCCTGATCGATGTGAAAGCCCCTGTGCTGTTTACCTCCCACGATCACCAGTTTGTGCAGACGGTAGCTAACCGCATCATCGAAATTACTCCGGCGGGGATGCTCGATAAGCTGATGACCTACGACGAATTCCTTACCGACGAGCGCGTAAAAGCCCAGCGCGAGGAGTTGTATGGAGCATTGGCTTAGGAGTCAGCATCCTTTTTAGCGCATAAAATAAGCCGTACCGGTAGAAACTGAGTACGGCTTTTTTTTGGCGCTAAAATGGGAAATCGATCAACGTAGTTTTTACGTTATAATAGCGTAGCTATGATACCCGGCACGTTTGTGACTTTTATAAAACGTATAGGAGTAACTGCTAAACGTAGCGGACTTTATCCTGGCAACGAACAACTGTAGTGCAACCTGAAATTAACGCAACAAAGCCGCCTGAGTCATATGGTTAAGCCTGCTTATTACACCTGCTTGCTTGGCATTGGGCTGTTTGGCCTGGTAAGCTTCAACTTAAATTTTGACCGAACTTTTGATGATGGCCCCTCGCCTGCAAAAACACCTGCCCAGGAGCAAGCCACGTTTCAGGTCGAACCAGGATTAACCGTCCAGCTTGTTGCCGCAGAGCCGCTGGTACAGGACCCGGTCGTCATTACGTTTGATGAGGATGGCCGGTTGTGGGTGGTCGAGATGCGGGGGTTTATGCCATCGATTGATGGTAAGGGCGAGGATAAACCGGTAGGGCGTGTGTCAGTACTGGAAGACCGGAATGGCGACGGCAAAATGGACGTCAGTACCGTTTACCTCGATAGCCTCATTATGCCCAGAGCACTAGCGTTGGTACCGGGCGGAGCGCTGGTTGCTGAAAACGGTGCCCTTTGGCTGACGAAAGACACAAACGGCGATCTCAAAGCCGATTCGAAGACACTCATTGACAAGGATTATGCGGGTAGTGCCTTGCCCGAACATGCCGGAAACGGACTTTGGCGGAGTGTCGACAACTGGTATTATAACGCTAAATCCCGCCTGCGCTACCGGCTGGTCGATGGAACGTGGCAGCGCGATAGTACGGAGTTTCGCGGTCAATGGGGCATCAGTCACGATGATAAAGGCCGGCTATATTATAACTACAACTGGTCGCAGCTTCATGCCGACGTAGTACCCCCCAATTACCTGTCCCGTAATAAGCACCACAAGCCTACTACGGGCATTGATGTTGGACTTACCGTAGACCGGCGCATTTACCCCATCCGGTCCAATCCGGCTGTAAATCGGGGCTACATACCCGGAACACTGGATAAAGATGGGCGCCTTCTGGAATTTACGGCCGCCTGTTCTCCATTGGTTTACCGGGGAACGGCTTTTCCTGCTGAATATGCCGGTAACGTTTTTGTCTGCGAACCCGCCGGTAACCTAATCAAACGTAACGTAGTAGCCGAGAATGGACCCATGCTAACGGCGCAGGACCCTCACCCTGGCCGCGAGTTTTTGTCCTCAACGGATGAGCGATTTAGGCCGGTGCACCAGACAACGGGTCCTGATGGCGCGCTTTACGTAGCCGATATGTACCGGGGTATGATTCAGCACAGCGCCTACGTAACACCGTACCTGAAAGAGCAAACACTATCCCGGAAACTAGTTCTTCCCATTAATCGGGGCCGTATCTGGCGGGTTGTTCCACAGAACTGGAAGGCCGTAAAGCCGACAAAACTTTCCACGGCCTCCTCTGCCAATCTGATTCGTGAGCTGTCTCACCCAGATGGCTGGCATCGGGATATGGCGCAACGGCTGCTGATCGAGCGAAACGATAAGACCATTCGTCAGGCCCTGACGGACGTGGTCTTAACGGGTACGAACACGTTGGGGAAGTTTCATGCCTTATGGACAATGGATGGACTGAGGCTGACCCAGCCTGATTTGCTGTTTCGCCTGGCATCGGACCCCAATGCACTCATCCGCACGACCGCCATCCGGCTGTTAGAGCCTTTCGCCAAAGCAGATAAATCTGTTCGGGAGAGGTTAGGAAAGCAACTGCTGAGCCAGTCCGAAAAGGCTCCTGAAGAACAAATTCTCCAAACGGCGCTGACGGCGCAGGCTCTTAATC